>JBIOXR010000124.1:0-6744 GCA_044869735.1 Chlamydiales bacterium | reverse complement strand
AGCTAAAGAACTACCTACCCTTTCGATGGGGATGTCTAACGATTTTCCCATAGCCATTCAAGAAGGAGCGACACTATTGCGCCTGGGGTCGGTGATATTTTCTCCCCAATAGTTGTGAAAAAAAACTTTTTTATTTAGAGTAATAGCATATGGCAGAAAAAGTCACGATGAAAGGACAGCCTTTAAACTTAAAGGGTCCTCTTTTAAAAGTAGGCGATAAGATTCCCGACTGCGAACTCGTGGGAAGTGATCTCAAACCGGTCCGCCTCTCTTCTTTCGCTGGAAAACCCTTTCTTTTGATGTCGGTTCCTTCTCTCGACACCGATGTCTGTAGTCGCGAAGCCCATAGGTTCAATACCGAAATTGATAAATTTCAAGGACAGATCACCGCGGTATGCGTCAGCATGGACCTTCCTTTTGCCCAAAAAAGGTGGTGTGCAGCAGAGGGAGTCACTAACCTCGTTGTCCTTTCCGATTTTAAAAATCGCTCCTTTGGGGAAAAATTTGGCCTTCTCATCCCCGATCTCGGCTTACTCGCCCGAGCAGTCTATATCGTCGATCCCCAAATGAGAATCCAGTCAGCAGAACTCGTCAAGGAAGTCACCCATGAACCCAACTACGGAACTGTGTTGAGTGAGATCCAACGAGTGCTCAAAGTTCCTAGGCCATAACAGGTTAAGAATTAATTTAGCTGTTATTTAATCTATTATTAATTATGATAACTATATTCTATAAAAATATAGTTATACATATGACAATAAATAGTATTTTAGATATTAAAGTTTTTAATAATCTCGCTCATTATTTGGATAAAGCTGATATCCAATCTATGGCTAAAGTATCAAGAGCATTTAGGAAATTTATTCTGGATCGAGAGAATTTCCTTGCTTCCTCATTTTCGCAACTAAGTTTGACAGAAAAGAAAACTCCCATGGAAGTAGATTCTGGCGAAACAGATTCCGAAGAATATGAGGACGAAGAGGATTGGTTTATCGAAATGCCCGAGTTGTTACAAGAATTCTTCCCTATTCCCGAAGCTTCTCCTTTCTTTCCCGAAGAAGATATGGCGAACATTAACGATAAAAGCCAAATGCTCGATTTGTTCCAGATCGCTCACTCTTCTTCAATTAAAGGTATTAAAGATGAAAGAAAGTTTATTGCTCTGCGGTTGGTCATGTCTTGTGGTGAAATTTCTTACGACGATGTTTTTGTGTTTACACAGAAGCCATTTCGAGCGGGAATTAGAACTTCTGTAAACGAGAATGATCAGAGGATTGACCGAATCAGGTATGAGCTAAATTTGATTCAAGATGAGAAGAAAAAAGAAGAAAGTGAAAAATTACTTGCCGCTTGTGAGACCATAAGAGATACCTATCTTATTCCTCTTCGTGAGTGGAGAATAGGTTCCACTCAACCTGGACTCTATTCCGGCCCGCCTCTTTTTAGCAAAAGTTGTTTGTACTTTCTTCCTGACTGGCTTACCGATTGGAATTCAGAACATATCACCTGGTTTAAACGTTTGCAAACAGGAGAGAGATTAAGAGTTTTGGAGAATTTTCCAAATAGAGATCCACAAGATCGACCCAATATCTTTGCTCGTCTTTGGCAACCAAACTAAAGTCCCCAAATCTCGGAAGCATATTGTCTGATCGATCGGTCGCTCGAAAACTTGCCGACACGGGCCACGTTGAGAATGGCTTTTTTATTCCACTCATCGCGGTTTTTATAAAGAGCATTGACCTTATGTTGCGCCTCTAAATACGAGCTGAAATCGGCAAGTAAACAATAAGGATCGCTATAGAGGAGATTATCGATAATGGGCTTAAAGAGCTCTTTATCTCCTCCGCTAAAAAATCCCTCTTTGATCAGATCGAGGATCTGTTTGAGGTGGGGGTTGTTGCGGTAATAGTCGATGGGATAATATCCTTTGGCTTTGAGAGCGGCCACTTCCCCTGTCTTCAACCCAAAGATAAACATATTCTCTGCCCCAATCTCTTCCATCATTTCGATATTCGCTCCATCTAAGGTGCCAATGGTGAGAGCACCATTGAGGGCAAACTTCATATTGCCCGTACCAGAAGCTTCCGTGCCTGCGGTGGAAATCTGTTCGGACAAATCGGCAGCGGGGATGAGTTTTTCTGCGAGTGATACTCTGTAATTGGGAAGGAAGAGCACTTTGAGTAATTTAGAAGCATCGGGATCTTTATCGATCACTTCTCCGATGGAGGTGATGAGTTTGATGATGCGTTTGGCCATGAAGTAGCCAGGAGCTGCTTTTCCTGCAAAGATGATGGTGCGGGGAACAATGGTCGGATCGAGGGGATTTTCTTTGATATGCAGATAAAGAGAGATGGCATGAAGAGCGTTGAGTAGTTGTCTTTTATATTCATGAATCCGCTTGACTTGGCAGTCGAACAGCGAATGGATATCGACTTCCACTTCGAGCTCCCCAAAGATCTCTTTTGCTAAGTGTTCTTTGTTTCGAAGTTTTGCCTCCTGGAAGCTCTCTCTAAAGGACGGGTCGTCTTTTAAGGGCTCGAGTTTTTTTAGATCTTCCAAATGGGTGACCCAACTGTCGCCAATCCGTTCTGTGATGAGTTGAGAAAGAGGAGAGTTAGCCAGTTTTAACCATCTCCGCGGCGTAACTCCATTGGTCACGTTGGTGAATTTTTCCGGGATCATGGCGTAGAATTCCCGGAACATCTCTTTTTTCAGGAGTTCAGAATGGAGAGCCGAGACGCCATTGACTTTATGTGATCCGACAATCGCAAGACGGGCCATATTCGCTGCTTGTACATTGCCTTCCTCGATAATGGAGAGAGCTCGTAGTTTATTGACATCCCCTGGATAACGTTTCGAGACTTCTTCGAGCCATCGCTTGTTGATTTCATAGATAATTTGGAGATGGCGCGGCAGCACTTTCTGTATCAATTGGATGGGCCATCTTTCTAAAGCCTCTGGTAACAGAGTGTGGTTGGTATAACCGAAAATGCCTGTCGTTAAACGCCAGGCGGTATCCCAATCGAGCTCTTCCCGATCGACTAATAGTCGCATCATCTCTGCAATCGCAAGAGCGGGGTGGGTGTCGTTGAGCTGGATCGCCACTTTTTCTGGTAAAAGATCGAGCTCGATATGGGCTTTATTGTAACGGCGCAAAATATCTTGGAGCGTTGCAGAAACCAGAAGGTATTCTTGCTTGAGCCGCAACTCTTTTCCTTCAAAGATATTATCATTGGGATAGAGGACTTTTGTGATATTTTCGGTTAGGGCGACATCTTCGACAGCGCGGATATAATCGCCGTGATTGAAATAACTGAGATCAAACCCACGCGACGATTTTGCCGTCCATAGCCGCATCGTGTTCACCGTATTGTTCCCATACCCAGGAACAGGAGTGTCGCATGCCATGGCCATCACTTCCTGTCCTCCCGTCCATTCACAGATGAATCGTCCATTTTCGTCCTTAAATTGGTAGACGTCGCCATAAAAACGGACGGGGTAGAGGTATTCAGAGCGAATGATTTCCCATGGATTGCCGTAGCGTAGCCAGTTGTCGGGCTTCTCCACTTGGTAGCCGTTTTGAATGGTTTGTGTGAAAATGCCATAGTCATAGCGGATGCCATATCCATAGCCAGGGATATCTAAAGTCGCCATCGAATCGAGGAAGCAAGCAGCCAGCCTGCCAAGCCCCCCATTGCCAAGTCCCGCATCGGCGTCGAGGTTCACTAGAAGATCTAACTCCTTATTTAATTCGTGAAGTGCTTTGCGACAATTTTCATAAAGACCTAAGTTAATGAGACTATTTTGAAGTGTCTGGCCGATTAAAAACTCCATCGAGAGATAGTAGACGCGCTTTACGTCCGCGTTATAATACTCTTGTTGTGTCTCAATCCATCGGCCGACGAGCTGATCGCGCACGGCATAGGCGATGGCAAAGTAATAATCTCGCTTTGTCGCCGAATATTGATCTTTGGCTAGCGTATAATGGAGATGCCAGACAATAGATTTTTTTAATTTTTCAGGATCACAAATGTGTGTAAATCCAGCGGTAGACATTTTTTTTTCACGTTCCCGTCCTTATTATCTCTTTTCAAAACAAGGAGTGTCAAAATAATTTTTAAAAATTTTTAAAAATTAATAAAGTCTTTATAATGTAGCTATGCCAACGATTTCAAAAATAACTAACGCTCTCGAGTTAAAGAATCCTTTCAAAGGAGAAGGGACGGTATTTGGTTACCATAATTGGAAGAGAATCAAGGTAATTAAACAAACCCCCGAGGGGGTGCGCACTTTTCACGATGTGATCGATGAAAGCACAGGGGATGTGTATGATTTGCGCACTTTTCATCATGGATCCTGGATCCGTAGGGTGAAAGCATTTGATTTTGTATTTATTACACCATTTTATGCCGCTGCGACGATCATCTTTCACTTGGGGAAGGCTGCTTATCTAACCATCAAGTACGTGGCTATCATATTTGGGCACATAGCGTTAAATGACCATCAGGTCAAAGAACTTGTCATCGAAGATTTAAAGGAGATGGGGGAAAAAGTGGGGCGTTGCTTTGCAAATGTCCTCCGCACCCCTCTTTATGCCTTTGGGATCTTTGTGGGAAGTATCGTCATGTTTGTGGAACCGATTAACGGCAATAAGATCGTCCATAAAATTGAAAAGACATGGAGTCATGGACTTGAGCTCGATCATCTAATTGGCCCTACCAATCTTCATATAGGGAAGAATTGGAATTCCAACGACTCGATGGTCATCGGGCATTGCTATTTCCCTAAAACAACACTGTCCAAAATGAATGCCGACCCTTACGTCACCTACGAAATCGCAGAGACAAACCATCCTTTTCTACACTTTATCGTCCTCTCTCTCTGGGGTTAAAAAAAGCTAGGATTCTTTTTTCCTACCATTTATCATCCCACACTTTTTTTAACCCATTCATTTTTATATGTCTAAACCGATTGATGTCAATTTGTCCACTGAAAGCGTAAAGCTTATTTTGTACCATATCTCGTCTAATGAGATGCTTCTCACCATGCGATTAGTATCCAAAATTTTTTTTAACACCATTGAAGACTCGCCTTATTTAAAGGTTAGTACTCTGATTGTATTTTTTGATCGATTGAAGAAAAAATCTCTTGAAATTAGAGGGTACAACATCATTTCTCAACTTGCCTTGTTGGAGGTCGCTTTTGGTTTTTACTATGACGCTTTGAAAACAGTTGAGCTATTAGAACTTTTACCTGAAGAGCTCGAAAACGATTCACCCGAAAGCAGCGAAGAATGGGAATCGCAGGACGAATTACGAGAGCGTGTCCTTAAATATACGATACAATCGTTATGCGATAGAGAAAAGTACGAAGAAGCTATTAAATTCATTATTTTTTTAATAGATCAACACGAAGAAAATATAGACGATATGGTGGTACAATTGGCAATCATTCTCATAGGAAAACAGCGCTTTCAAAATGTAGAAGCATTGATCACGGAGCTACCTCTTTCCCAACAAATCAAGCGTGGTGGGATATATTCAGCAGCTTGATTTTTAAAAAGCAACATAATGCAACGATTCTTGCCTTCATCCTAAGAAATGCACCTTCTCTTCAATCGAAATTAGTCCATGAGATTGCAAAATCGACAGGAGAGGATGATTTTTATATTACACTAGTTTTGCTGAACGAAGAAACCCTTGTATGGCTTTCGAGTGAAAATGACCCTTCTTATATCTTAAATTTTCCTCTAAATGAATTTCCAGAAAAGGAGAGGATAGGGTTTATCCGCCTAGTTTGTTTTCGTTTAGCAAAAAAATATCCCAAGGCAGTGGAGCAAATTGTCGAAATTGCAGAAGATAGATATGAACTCACACCCATCCAAAAAAAAGAAATTTTATATAGGACGATGCCCTCGGGAGATGTCGATCAATTCCTCCCTTTGATCGAAGAGGTGAAAGGTAAAAAAAGGATAGAACTACTGAAATCGCTGTTCCCTGAGATGGAGGATGAAGCTCAGGTTGATAAACTTCTCTCTTTTATTCAAGGTGAGTCCAAGTATGAACTTCTCGAAACTCTGATTATTTTTCTCGAGATTGCAGGACCTGTAGCTTATCGAGCAATTCTGAATGTATTACATTCCTCTTTAACAACAAAAACTTTGAAAAAACCGGATAAAAAACGGAGGCGAGTAGATATCTCGCATAGTTTGAGCGATTCCCAAGAAAGATCGATCTTCCATCAGTTGATGACTCAGTTGACAAAGCATGCTCGTTGGGATGATGCTATTAAAACCCTCAGGAAAATGCGAGCAGGTACTCAAACCCTCTGGTGTAATAATTTAATTTTTGAGTTGTTAGATATGGGTTTAGTGCAGGATGCAGAATCTCTTTTGGATCTTCTGAAAAATACCGAATACTATGAAGAAGCTTTCGAAAAAATCGAAGCTGAAAAAAATTTTCAGAAAAAGGATAAAAAAGCACTTGCTCTAAAGCCCAATAGAGAATCAATGATAGCATTGATGAACATTGCCCAAGATGAGTTTGGTTATGGTCGCCTTAAATCTGCTTATGATACGCTTAGGATGATTCGTTCAGTCGAGTCTAGAGTCGAAGCCTCGCTTTATTTCTTGAAGGAACTGCTGCTACATTATCGCAATGCGAACATTACAAATAGAATTTCTATTATAAAGTCCTAAGAGGGTGTTTACAAAGTCATAATGGTTTATATTCGGTATTATTTTTT
>JBIOXR010000123.1:0-8398 GCA_044869735.1 Chlamydiales bacterium | reverse complement strand
TTCCCCACACACATAACCAACCCTCTTTGCAGTTTGTACAAAGCGAGAAAACATCTTCTCCTTCCCCCTTACGCGTAGGAGTATTGTTATCGGGAGGCCAGGCACCCGGCGGACACAATGTCATCGCAGGGCTATTTGACGCCTTGAAAGCATGGCATAGGGAGAGCCGCCTCTTCGGTTTCTTGGGTGGACCCGAAGGATTGCTCACAGACTCCTTTAAGGAAGTGACCGCCTCTCTTTTGGCATCCTATCGCAATACAGGGGGGTTCGACCTCTTGGGATCGGGCAGAACGAAAATTGAAAAGCCAGAAGATCTACAAACAGCCCTCAAAACAGTGGAGAAACACTCTCTCGATGGTCTTGTCATCATTGGAGGCGACGACTCCAATACCAATGCCGCTATTTTAGCAGAGTTTTTTCTCTCAAACGGCTCACGCATTAAAGTGATTGGGGTCCCCAAGACGATCGATGGCGACCTGCGTAGCGAAGAGATCGAACTCTCCTTTGGCTTTGATACCGCGACAAAAATTTATTCCGAGATGATCGGCAATATTTGCCGCGATGCCCTTTCGGCAAAAAAATATACCCATTTTATCAAACTCATGGGACGATCGGCTTCTCATATCGCCCTTGAATGTGCCCTGCAAACGCACCCCAATCTCACCCTTATAGGGGAAGAGGTCGACGCCAAAAACCGCACATTAGACGAAATCACCAAAGAAATTACCGATCTCATTGAAGCGCGTGCGCTGAGCGGAAAGAACTATGGCGTCATTTTGATTCCTGAGGGTTTAATAGAATTCATCCACGAGATCAAGGCATTGATCAAAGAATTAAATGACCTCTTTGGGAAAGGGGAAAAACCCGATGCCTCTAAACTTAGCAAAGATAGCTATGGCGTTTTTAACCTTCTCGATGAAAGGATTCAAAATCAACTCCTCCACGAGCGAGACCCTCATGGGAACATTCAAGTGTCTCAAATTCCGACGGAAGAACTTCTCGTCTCGTTAGTCGCCAAAGAGCTGAAAAAAAGACCCCATTTTAAGGGCAAATTCACTCCCCTCACCCACTTCCTAGGATATGAAGGAAGAGCGGGCTTCCCCTCTAATTTCGATGCCACCTATACTTTGGGTCTTGGCTATGTAGCCGCTCTACTCTTAATCCATGGATATACGGGATACATAGCCTCTATTGCCCACTTGGCTTCCCCTCCTCAAGAGTGGGAAGGGCTTGGAATTCCCATTACGTCTCTCATGCATATTGAAATGAGGAAAGGGATGCCGAAACCAGTGATTCAAAAAGCTCTGGTCGACATCAAAGGAAAACCTTTCGCCCTCTTTCATTCCCAAAGGAAAGAGTGGCAAACAAAAGATCTCTACCGCTTCCCAGGGCCCCTACAGTTTTCCGGCCCCCCTGCCATCACCTTTTCCCCTCCTATCCTCCTTGTAGAAGAAAGAGCGAGAGCCTACATTTAATTTTTATATTTCCTTTAAAGAACTTTTTAATCTAAAATGTTAATACTTCTTAAAGGTGATTTTATGCCTATTTCTACCATTCTCTCATTACCCAAAACAGTGTTTAATTCCAAAGCAACGCCTATCCTCAGTGGAACAGGTGTCATTACGGGAGTAGCTCTAGGGGCTTTAGGACCCGTGCTTTTCTTTTTTGCCGGAGTAAACGTCCTTCCCATGGCCCTTCTCGCAGGAGGGGGTGGTGGTTTGGCACTTCTCTCCTTAACTACAGCAGGCACATGGACCGTGGCAAAAATCATTCAGCATGCGAGAAAACCAGCGGGACCGTTCTCAAAACTGACAGCAGATGAGCTTGATGAAATAAGATACGACAACGGGGATACTTTGCTTATTCATATTGTCCGAAGTGGGAGAGCAGATGAATTGGAAGAGCTCCTTAAATTGGGAGCCAATCCTATGTTGAAAGACGACAAAGGAAACACTCCTTTGCATTATGCCTGCATTATGGGTGATCTACAAAAAGTACAATTGTTAATCACGCATGCTGGTTTAATAGCAATAAACGCTAAAAACAACTTTAATGAGACACCCCTACATGCAGCTGCCTGGGCTCTTAATAATACTCAAGATGCAGAAACCATTAAAGCAATTATAGCTATCATTCACCTTTTAAGACGATTAGATGCCGATCTGACCGTGCAGAATCGAGATGGACAAACTCCTCGTCAGCTAGTCCAGGATCATCATAAACAGTTATTCGAATAACTCTGAGGAGAAAAGGTCAATACTTCCCCTCTATTTCTAGAGAACTGTATATTAAATATTTTAATGTTTTATTTAAATATCAGTTTTATATAAAATATTAATAATTAATTAGTAAAATTAAGGTAAAATATGACTAAAATTCTATCTCTACCCAAAACAGTTTTTAATTCCAAAGCAACGCCTATCCTCAGTGGAACAGGTGTCATTGCGGGGATTGGAATAGGGGCCTTAGGACCAGTTCTTTTCTTTTTTGCCGGGGTCAACGTCGTTCCCATGGCCCTTCTCGCAGGAGGAGGCGGTGCTCTAGCTCTTACCTCTCTAGCTACGGCTGGCGCTTGGACAACGATGAAAATTGTCCGCCATATTAAAAAAGGCATAGGAAATGAGAAACAAATCAGAAGTTTCCTAAGTACAAATCCCAATATCCAACAAATTGATAATTTTAAATATTCCAATGGAGATACTCTTCTCATAAAAGCAATAGCGTGTGGATCTACAGATCTTGTAGATGAACTACTCATGGCAGGGGCCAATCCTGATATTGCGAATAAGCTTGGAGTTACTCCCTTACAAGTTGCTTGCCTTTTTGGAAATCTAGAAATAGTAAAGCGTTTAACAGAGGCAAATGCAAATGTAAACGCCGTGGATTCAACCAAATGTACAGCTTTACATGGGGCAGCTCTTAGACTTGCCCATTTCGACACCGATGAGGAGATCGAAAGCGCTAAAGCAATAATCGCTTATTTGATAGAGATGGGCGCCGATATAAATGCACAAAATGATGACGGACAAACCCCTGCAGATATGGTGGAAGAACAGGAATACAAAGACTTATTTGCTTAACCATGCCAATAGTTAGTAATATTTCTCATTTTCTCAAGGCAGCCTTTCATTCCAAGGGGACGCCCGCAGTAGCGGGAGTGGGCACAGTTGCAGGTATTGCGCTTGCGTCGCTAGGCCCTGCTCTTTTCTTATTTGCCGGAGTGAACGTCCTTCCTATGGCCCTTCTCGCAGGAGGGGGTGGCGCTCTAGTCCTTACTTCTCTTACAACGGCCGGCGCATGGACGACGGTAAAAATCGTCCGCCACATTAAAAATTCGGATGCACGCCGCATCAACAACTTTCTAAGAACAGAACCTAGTGCACAGCAAATTAATGATTTGAGATATGGTAATGACAATGACACACTTCTTATAAGAGCGGTCAGGAGCTCATCTGCAAGTGAGGTTGAGGCGCTACTCGAGGCAGGAGCCGACCCTAATGCTAAAAATAAGCTCGGAGTTACTCCCCTATTTTTGGCCTGTTTTATCGGAGATCCAGAAAAAGTAGAACTTTTGACTGAAAAGGGGGCAAATGTCAATGCCGTGGATATAGCCAAGGAAACACCTTTACATGCAGCAGCTTATGGAATTAACCTTTGCCTAGCCGAAGAGGATAGCGAAAACGTTAAAACGATCATCGCTCATTTGATAAGCAAGGGTGCTAACCCACAAGCAAGGAATGACAAAGGACAAAGACCCTTTGATATAGTGGAAGAGGAAGAATACAAAGACTTATTTGTTTAAACATGCCAATAGTTAGTCACATTTCTCATTTTCTCAAGGCAACCTTTCATTCCAAGGCGATGCCCGCTGTAGCAGGAGTGGGCATAGTTACAGGTATTGCGCTTGCGTCGCTAGGCCCTGCTCTTTTCTTATTTGCTGGGGTGAACGCCCTTCCCATGGCCCTTCTCGCAGGAGGTGGCGGTGCTTTAGGTCTTGCCTCTCTTACTACAGGCGGAGCCTGGAGCGTAGCGAGGATCGTTCAGCTTCTAAATGGCGGAAATGGCAATAGTTTAACGTTAGACGCTGATGAAGCTTCGTCGATACAGTTATTTCTTAAGGGCCATCGGACTGCAGAGCAAATAAATGAAAAAAACTATGACAAAGAGGAAACTATTCTGCATATGATGGTGAGGGATTTTGATGCAGAAGATGTTGCTGAGCTTCTTGCAGCAGGCGCCGACCCCACTATCCAAAACGCAGCTGGTGATGCGCCCCTCCATATCGCCTGCTATCGAGGTGAATTAGAAATAGTTAAGCTTCTAACCAAAAAACACCCCGAGACAGTGCATGCAAGAACTAATGGAGGTCTCACACCTCTTCATGTAGCCGCTATCAAACTGCGTCTCCTTCACGATGCAAAACAAAAAGATCAAAGAGCAGAAGATGGGATCACAGCTATTATTAAACATTTATTAAGGTTGGGAGCCGATCCGCGAGCTACTAACAAGAAGGATCTAACTCCCTCCTATTTTCTTCCAGACGAATACAAAGACTTGTTAGCTGTAAGAGAGAGTTCATCCCTTGTTGATGGAGAACCACCTCTTATACACGCGGTGCACAAATTACGCGCCAAAGACGTCAAGCGCCTTCTCAGAAAAGGCGCGAGCCCCAATGTGAGAGATGCAATGGGTTTAACCCCTATCCATTACGCCGCACGAGACGGTCGTCTTATCAAACTAAAGCTCTTAACTCAGGGGAGTAATAAAATTTATGTTCTTGCAAGAACTCAAAATCAAGAGACCCCCCTTCATTTGGCTGTACAGGGGTTATATTTAGAAAATGCCGATATCGAGAAACAGAAAAAAATTATCCGACATCTCATAAAAGCTGGAGCTAATCTCAAAGCCCAAGACTTAAATAGGAAAAGAGCGGTAGATTACGCGGCTGCGGAGCACAAACAACTGCTCACTCGCCGAAAACCACGTCGGCAATCACAGGAAAGTGATCAGACGTAAAGTAACCATCGACCTTTGCCGGGTCGATCCCATGGCTCACTACTTTCACATGCTTATTGACAAAGATATGATCGAGGATCACTCCTGGAGTGCCTCTGCTGCAGAAGGGTCTTTTTTGCACCTGGCAGAAATTCGACGAATCGATCAAACCAAAATGGCCTAGAAGCGCTTGTGTCATCCCGTCTTTCAAAGGAGAGTCTTCTAAAACTGCTACAATTTCATCCCCGTCATAGAAAGGCAAATCGAGGTCCTGCCTAAAGGGGAACGTATTGAAATCTCCTGTGACCAAAAGGGGTGCTGCAGGATCGAGTTGGCAGACAAATTCTCTTAAAAGCTCTGCTTCATAACGACGCCGTTCGATATTTCCAAAAGCGAGGTGGGTATTAATCACGAGAAAAGGCTTGCCCGTTTTGAGATCGATAAATCGACAGACCGTAAAGGTATTACACGATCCAAAGGGCCCAGGGCCTGGTTTTTCAGGAGTATCTGAGAAAAAATAGGTCTTCCCTTCGACCAACCGCACCCTATCTTTCTTATAAAAGATGGCACCGATATCGCCCTCTTCCTCCCCCTTCATTCCCCTACCATAGTAGGCATACCCTCTCCCTAACTTCGAAACAACATAATCGAGTTGATCTTTTTGTAGTTCTTGGCTCCCAATAATATCGGCTTCTGCATAGCAGAGGTATTCCACTAAGCGCGGCGCTCTTTTTTCCCATCTATTTTCCACCTCCAACTCTCGCTCCGCCTCAGGAACGTTAAATAACATATTGAAAGAGACCACGCGCAAACGTTCATCGAGATAGGGCAATACCTCCTTGATCTTCTCTTTCTGTACTTCATTAATTTTACCCTCGAGATTTCTGACAAATAGGCGATCCATCAGAGGTAAAATCGAATTTTGAACATGAGCCGTTAAAGACGAACAAAACAGCAGAAAAATAGTTAAGATTCTCATTACAACCCCATAAGAAGGAATCACACTATACCACTTTTAGCATCTCCGCTCAAGCCACCTTCAGACCCCTCTTCCTTTGGAGTAGTGACCGATAACGGATCTCATTTAATGAACAGTTAGTACCTTGGGAATAGTTACGCCTTATTGTTAAATTAAAATAATATCTTTAATTGACCTTTAAAATTTTTCTATGTTATAATATTGTCATATATAAATGAATTATTAAGTTAGGTATTTCTCATGGCTTCAAAAAGTACTTCAATAAGTTCTGAAGATACTTCTTCTCAATATCAAATTCCTTCTCATCAAGGAACAATCTCTACCTCTATAGGCAAGAGAAGTGCCAAAACTCTGAGCACAGTATCAAAATGCTTTATCGTAGCCTTTGTTGTTGGGGGAGTGGCTGGAATTGTCATTATTGGATTAGGCGCAGCCAACATATTCGGACCGATAGGTAGTCCAGGTTGTATTGGATCAATAGCAGGCGGTGGAACAGTTACTGTGTTCTCTATTGGAGGGATTACTATCGGAGGGATTATAGTTATAGCAAACTGTAAAACCAAACAAGGACGGTCTCGATTAACAAGAGATGAAAACCATACTATTGAAACTCGTAGTAATCTAGACAGGGTACCTCTTAAAGATAAAATGGGAGAGACTTATTCGGAAATGGGTCAAGAAGCCATTGAGTTTGCAAGACAAAAACTTAATGAAAATTCTGATAGCCAACCATTCACATTCAAATCTCTGCAGGGTGCCTCGAAAGGAGGTACACATCAGCCGCTTAATCAAGAAATTGCTTTGCTAACAACTCTTTATTATGATGTCTATTTTGAAGCATTTACGCAGGAAGTTAAAAAACATGCTGATCCTTGGTCTCAACCAGCAGTTATTCAAGCTGCAGATGATCTTATTAAAATAGGATATGCAATTACTTGCCTTACTTTAGAAGATCTCCCTGAATTTACACAAGATCTTGAGTCAAAGGGCACAAAGCGTACGTACGCAGAAGCTTTAGCAAAACAAGATTCTTATCAATATCGCACCTACTACTACTGTACCCAGGCTTATCATTGGATTCGAGGAGGAAGTACGTGGAGCCAATGCCCATGGGATGATGAAGAAGGAGAAGATTTATATCAGCCAAGTGAGACTCCTAAAGAGCATGCGGATCTTTTCTATCAAAAAGGAACGATTCAGTATGGCTGGAGAATGCTTTATAATGATCACTGCGACCGTATCAGGTCATATGTGAAAGAAGCAGATTTAAAAGAAGCAGATAATCGCCTTTTCACTTGGACTAAAAAAGATGAAGATACCTTTAAAGGAAGAACTTTCTCTCAGATTCCGGATACTCTGCCAACTTAAAATTGTACATTTTTTTTAGTATGGTGCGTTCTCGTGTGCCGACATAAAATATCTCCACTTGTCTATCAAATACTTTTCGTATTCCTTTTGTTTTGGCGAATTTAACCCTTTAAAAAAAGGAATCACACTATATCACTTTTAGCATCTCCGCTCAAGTCAGCTTCAGACGCCTCTTGAGTTTTATCGGAAGGAAGCCAGAGGGTAAATCGTCCTTCGGTAAGAGGGCGCTCTTCTAGCTCTTCCCACTTGCGCGGCTGTTTTTCGCGAAGGAATCCACACTCTTCAGAGTTTGCTAATAGTTTTTTTACCCAGTTTAAATGAGCAGGTGTAATATATTTTAGATCTAAGGAACGAAATGGCTGTTTCCCCCCTTTTTTCCATACGATTATTTCTACCTTATCGAGTGAAAAGGATTGAAAAATAATCAACCCCTCTCCTTGACGTCCACTTTCTTGATAGAGATATCGAATAGCATAGAAGACATGATTGAGAAACACACCTTTAATCAGCGGTGTTTTTTCCTTTTCAAATAGTTGGAACCAAGGTGCAAGACCTTCCAGACCCGTTCTAGAATCATATTCAAACAAACTTTTCCCTTCAGCTTTGTCGAGATAAATTTCTTTTACTTCCTCAAGCTCAAAAAGTTTATCTATGAAGTTAGGAAGCCGTATTTTTGCACGATTTTGTATATATTGGAATACAGCCCCTTGCGGATGATAAATACTATTAAAAAAGCGTTTGGAAACCAAGGAAACTGTCGCAAGCTCTGCAGGAGCAATAAAGCTTAAAAGATATCCCATCATTTCATCGGGCAAAAGGCCGAAAATTGAAGTATCTTCTTTTGTTACTGGAAATAAAGCGTTAGGTCGCTCTTGAATTTTACGCAAAGCAATTTGCCTGTTCTGCCAGGTCATGTCAAAAGGTATATCTCTCTCATCCGTATGCTCGTCTGAAAGTATCGACTGAAGTGAATGGCGGTGCGAAAAATTGCGTTCTACCACAACAGCTACGCATGCTGCCGTGCCGGCTAAAAGAGAACCAGAGGCTCCTCCTAAT
>JBIOXR010000122.1:0-6613 GCA_044869735.1 Chlamydiales bacterium | reverse complement strand
CAAAGTCGCCTCCGACTCGGCTTTTGCTCCCTCTTCCACTCACCATCATCATTAATCTATTTCTTGCTTGATAAGATGAGCACTTTGTAGACACCCTCTTAAGACTTGAGCTGGCGCAACACTAGATCAAAAAAGTCGGGTGAATTGTATACCGCGCGGAGGTGTTCTTGTACTTGCTGATATTTCTTTTTTAACATTCGAGTTTCAATATGATTTGGATCGCACATAAACATTGGCAATGAGATCAGGTCGATGAAGTACTCATGTGTAAATCCCATAAGCAGGTCGTCAATGGCATTTAATTCTTCCTCAAGGCTTGAGTATATTGGGGATGGTGCGATTGCTTTGCCGTTTTTAAGCGCTTCCCGTCGGGCATAAATTTCAGCGTTATGATCACCATATCCTAGTAGAATCCCCCATAACAACTCATCCTCATTTAAGACATCAAGTAGAACATTTTTTCCAGATTCAATAGCCTTGAGTAAACTCTCTGCACAGACGACCTGCCCAAGCTTTTCCTTAAATAGAGATAAATGTTCGTTAACGGTTGCTGCAAAAGCTCGTTTATTAATGATCAAAATATCTCTAACTGCTCCTGATGTGGGGAATTTATTTGAAATACATAATTGATCAAGAATTATGTAATTTTCAAATGAAAACCTATCTTTATATTTATCATATGTTAGGTAATGTTTTTCTATTCTTGGATCGCTAAAACTACCGAACATTAAACATTCAGGTGGAAGCTGGATAAAATAACTATAGAATGACATTGGTTTTTGACCAAATAAAGTGTAACCAAATTCGCTTCTTTGGAAAAGTAATCTAAAAAAAGAATTTAATTCGATCCGCTCACTTGCACTCAATAAACAAGTTTCAGGAAGGGCAGAACCAGTCAAAAAAAAAGCTCCTAGCGACAAGCAAAGGAGCACCCCTATTTTTTTATTTTTTACGTTTTTTTTCCGCCATGCAATAAGGGCAAACTGTAGAACTGCCTGGATAATAGCCATGCTTTCCGCAATAACCTGTAATAGGCGTAGGAATGTAGACCCCATTTTCATCCGCTTCAAGTGATGTAACTCCATAAAGTTCACCATCAATATTTAGGAAAATTCCATTGGAAGCAACATAGATGGAACCAGGTTCAATATATAATCGATCGTTTTCACACTCAGCATTAACCATCGATACGGCAAAAATAGTCAACAAGGCAATAGCAAACTTCCTCTTTTGGTGTTTAAGGAAAAATTAGATTACTCACCAAGGAGATTTTTTACATTATAAAATAAAGATTTGATAAATACAGAGAAAAAAGCGCCAGTTTGTGTTGCGGGAAATTCGGGAGTGAGGGAAGTTTGTGGGCATGGTCCATGTCCCTGTTCTTTTAAATGAAGTTATTGAGGTATTTGCTCCTTGTCATTTGGAGCGTTTTGTCGATGGGACATTGGGGGCGGGGGGGCATGCGATGGCTATTTTGGAACACCATCCGGAGGTGGTGGAGTATATCGGGGTGGATAGGGATGAAGAGGCGCTGGCGAGAAGTGTAAAATTATTGGAGATGTATCGGAAGAAGCTGACGCTTGTCCATGGGAACTTTCGCGATATGGGCGAATTTGTAGAAGGGGGCATCGACGGGATGTTGCTCGATCTGGGGATTTCTTCTTACCAACTCGATGAGGCGGGCAGGGGATTTAGTTTTAATAGAGAAGGTCCTCTCGATATGCGCACCGATCTTTCACAACAACTGACCGCGAAAACGGTAGTTAATACCTTTTCCGAAAAGGAATTGGGTGCCATATTTAAAGAATATGGTGAAGAGAGAAGGTGGAGAAGCGCAGCCAAAGCGATTGTAGAGGCGAGAAAAAAGAGAAAAATAGCAACGACGCGAGAATTATGCGATGTTTTGGCTCCGGTGTTGGGGAAATCGAGAAAAATTCATCCGGCCACTCTTATCTTCCAGGCGCTTCGCATCTACGTGAATGATGAATTAAACTCCTTGCAAGAGGGGCTTCAAACAGCTATTTCTTTACTTAAGCCCAAAGGGAGATTGGTTGTCATCTCTTTCCACAGCCTCGAAGATCGGATTGTTAAGCAAACGTTCCGAGCTTCAAAAGAAATTGTAATTTTAACGAAAAAACCTCTGATCGCTCATAGGGAAGAGACGAGAAATAACCCACGAGCGAGGTCGGCAAAATTGCGCGCAATAGAAAAATGGGAAGGGTAGAAATAAAAAAGAGAGGATTTGGCGCTCTTATTCGAGGGTGTATTTGTAGCCTGTGCTTGGCTCTTTTTCTGTTCCTCTATCTCAATTTGCAAAATGAAATAACAAAACTTCGCATTGCCATTCCCCAATTATCGAACAAACTCCATGAGATCGATCAGGAAAACACGCGTCTCCGCTATGAGATCGATCGCCTTGAAGATCCTTCCATTCTCCTCTCGCTGAGCCGAAAACCAGAGTATCGCCACCTCAAACACTCTCTTTTAGAAGAAATTCTTATCTTGCCCAAACAATGAAAGATAAAAAAAGAGTAATTTATCTTGCTCTCTTTACTTTCGCTCTCTTCTCTCTTTTGATCGTTCAATATTTTAAAATTCAGATTATCGAAGGAGAAAAATGGGAGTCGATTGCTCTTTCTCAACATCACCTCATCGTCAAGCAGCCTTTTAGACGAGGGGCTTTTTTTTCGAATACGAGTTTAAAAAAGGGGCATCCCGAAATCGTCCAACCCCTTGTTTTTGATGTGACGAAGTTTCACCTTTACATCGATCCTATGATGTTTGCTGGAACCACCAAGGAGGAGGTAGCCGCTTCTCTCATCCGACTCGCACACATTGAAAAAGAGAAAGAAGAAGAGACAAAAGCTGCTTTCCATAAGACATGCCATTCGCGTAAGGTGGCCATGTGGCTCGACAAGCAAACTAAGGAAGTCATCGAGTTGTGGTGGTATCCTTATGCCAAAACCCACAAGATCCCAAAAAATGCGATCTATTTTGTCACCGATTATAAGCGCTCCTACCCTTATGGAAAACTTCTTGGCCAAGTGCTTCATACCATCCGAGACGATAAAGAAGAGCTAACCAAACAAGGCATTCCCACGGGAGGACTCGAAGCTGAATTTAACGACTATTTAAAGGGTGTAGAAGGGAAAAGGTGTTTATTGCGCTCCCCCTTGAAAGTGCTAGAAACGGAGAAGATTGTGAAAGCGCCCGAGGATGGATGTGATATTACTCTCACCATCAACCACACTCTTCAGGCAATTGCGGAAGAGGAATTGGAAAAGGGGGTTAAAGCAGCGACAGCCAAAGGGGGATGGGCAGTGATTCTCGATCCTGTCACGGGAGAGATCTACGCCCTAGCTCAATACCCCTTCTTTGAACCGGCGCATTATAGAGAGTATTTTAATGATCCTGAAAAACTAGTTCATACTAAATCGAGGTCTATAACCGATGCTTTTGAGCTCGGGTCAATCATGAAACCGATTACTCTAGCGGTTTGTTTAAAGGCGAATAGAGCTCTCAAACAACAAGGTGAGGCACCTCTTTTTTTGCCAGAAGAGAAAATTCAGACTACTCAGTCGATTTTTCCAGGAAGAGCCAGAAAGCCACTGAAAGATTTGACTCTCCACCGATGGCTAAATATGTATATGGCCCTGCAGAAATCTTCCAATGTCTATATGGCGATTTTAGCTGACCGCTTAGTCAATCGGTTGGGTAATGAGTGGTATTTGAACACTTTAAAAGAGACCTTTGGCTTTGGAGAAAAAACCCATATTGAACTGCCTGGCGAGGGAAAGGGCTTTCTCCCTGCAATTGGCAAAACTTATCCAAATGGCACAATTCAGTGGTCTCTCTCTACTCCCTATTCTCTCTGTATGGGTTATAATCTCCTTGCTACTAGTATTCAGATGCTCCGCGCTTATGCAGTCATTGCCAATGGAGGTTTTTTAATCGAACCGACGCTCGTGAAAAAGATTTCAAAAAAGGAGAGCAAACGGAAAAAAGCGTTTAAGAGAGTCATGGAGTTTGAAGATACGCGAGAGATCATCAAAGCGATGAAGTATGTGACAAAGCCCGGAGGCACTTCCATGTTGGGAGAGATCTACGGTTTCACAGAAGCGGGCAAATCGGCAACGGCCGAAAAAATTGTCGATGGCAATTACTCAAATGTTCACATCTCTTCTTTCATAGGCTTCTGTCCCGCCAACTTGCGCACACCTCCCCGCTTTGTATTGATCGTCACAATGGATGAACCGGCCGCTTTTATACGTAAGAACGGAAAGAAAAACCACCACGGAGGCACATGCGCCGCACCAGTTTTTGCAGAGATTGCTAAGCGGACTTTGGAATATCTCGGAGAATCGCCCGACGATCCGCACGGATATCCTTCACAAGACCCACGCTACGACTCGGAGAAAGCCGATTGGATTCTCGAGGCAAAAGCGTTGAAAGAGCTCTACGATCAGTGGAATGGAGCCTAAAATTTCCACTATACAAAGATAGATAGGCTTTTATATAGTCCAGCACATGAAACTAAAAAAACTTATCCAAGATCTCCCGATTAAGGTATTTAAAGGGAACAAAGAAGTGGAGATCACAGGTCTATGCTCTCATTCAAAGTTTGCAGCTCCAGGTAATTTGTTCATATCGACTAAAGGAATGGAAGGAGCTAATCATATTGAAGAAGCTGTTAATAGCGGCGCAACCGCCATTTTGAGCGATGCCGGGAATCCTTTTCTCCAGAAGGTCGTCCAATTAACGACCGATGACATCGTAGAAGCGCAAGGAAAAATCGCAGCGCGTTACTACAGCGACCCTGCAAAAAAAATGGAGATTATCGGCGTCACGGGGACCAATGGAAAAACGACGACATGCTATCTCATCAAACACCTTCTCGACCATGCGGGTTTCTCCTGTGGGCTGATTGGGTCGATTAATTATTTGGTTGGCGATCACCACTACCCAGCCCCTAGGACAACACCCGATGTGATCGTCAATCAAAAGCTACTCTGTGAGATGCTCCATTGGGGACAATACCACGCCGTGATGGAAGTCTCTTCTCATGGATTGATGCAAGGAAGAGTCAATGAAATCGATTTTGCCACGGCTATCTTTACTAACTTAACCCACGAACACATAGATTATCATAAAACGATGGAAGAGTATGCTGCAGCTAAAGCGCTTCTATTCTCTTCCTTGAAAAAAGAGAGCATAGCCGTTGTTCCTTATGGAGATCCTTGGGTGTCTACGATCATGAAAAATTCTTCCGCTCGCGTAGTTACTTTTGGATTTTCACCAAAGGCAAATATCTATGCAGATCGTATGGAATTTTCCTCGTTAGGAAGCACATATAGGGTGAGTTATGAAGGCCAATCGGAATTCGTCACTTCTCCTCTTTTTGGAGAGTTCAATGTGAAAAATGTCCTAGGGGCCTTTGCTGCTCTTCTCGTAAGGGGAATCCCTCTCTCTTCTCTTGTTGAGAATTTGAAAACATTCTCCCCACCACCCGGGCGTCTCGAGCAAATCAAAAACAACCGCGGTTTAAAAGTGTTTGTCGATTATGCACACAAGGAAGAAGCGCTTAGGTGCGTCTTGCAAACACTAAAAGGGATCGCGAGAGGAAAAGTGATTACCATCTTTGGTTGTGGAGGGGAAAGAGATAGGGAAAAACGACCAAAGATGGCGGCGCTTGTCGAACAATATAGCGATGTGGCCATAGTGACTAATGACAATCCTAGAGGAGAAGATCCTCGGGCCATTTGCAACGAAATCCTCAAAGGGTTTACAAAATCGTGTTACGAAATTGAACTCGATCGCAAGGAGGCTATCCGCAAAGGGCTTAACCTGGCGTTGCCGGGTGATGTCGTTCTCATTGCCGGCAAGGGGCATGAAACCACTCAAATCTTTGCAAACCAATCTTTTTATTTTAATGATCGACAAATAGCCGAACAATTACTTGAAACATGAAAAAATTTATCCCATTACTTTGTTTTGCTCTCTTGTTTAACTCTTGTGCCAGACAAGGGGCGTATCACGAGTACATAGCGCATGAAGAAAAAAAAGCCCCCTCGTTATCAAACCCCAAAGAGAAGAGGTCATTGCCATCGATGCCGGCCATGGAGGAAAAGATGGAGGAGCCCAGAGCCGTTCTTTGGGATATGAAGAGAAAAGCTTGGCTCTCTCTACAGCAAAGATGGTGGCGAATTACCTACGCAATATGGGCTATAAAGTCGTCATGACCCGGGAGAGCGATACTTTTGTTCCTCTAGAGGATAGGGCCTCAATTGCCAATAATGCCAAAGCCTCGATTTTTGTCAGCATTCACTATAATCATTGCCCTTCTGAAGCGATCGACGGCATTGAGGTCTATTATTTTGAAGGAGGAGCTTTAGATAGGAAGAATGCTTCTAAAGAATTAGGTAGAGAAGTATTAAGTCGAATTGTCAAGCATACGGGCGCCTCTTCGCGAGGAATAAAAAAAGCGAATTTTCTCGTGATTAAAAAAACCAATATGCCCGCAATTCTTGTAGAGGGTGGGTTTCTTTCTAATCCCAAAGAGAGAGAAAAATTGAAAAATGCCTCCTATCTCAATTACATGGCTTTTTCAATCGCA
>JBIOXR010000121.1:0-11700 GCA_044869735.1 Chlamydiales bacterium | reverse complement strand
ATGATAACGAATATTATAGAAAGGGAAGAAGATTCGCTTGCTTCACCTACAGAGAAGAAACGATAGGCATGGTGTGCTCAAGAGTAGAATTTCATGATCTAACCACTAATAAGTCTACTCTAAAGACTTGGCCTAACCCAATAGTTAAAGAGGATAGTCAAATCCACTTAACAAAATCGTATTGTCTGGTTTGTAGAAGCAATAGTTTAGAACGTTATAGCTTTGCGACAAAAACCTTTGCAAAATTAGACGGTAACTTTCTCCTCTTGTCTTCTCCTAAGATAACAAGCAAGAACACAGTTGCAGTAATAAGTGTTGAGAATAAACAACATAGAATCAATCTCTACTCTCTTTCTAATTTCACTCTGTTAAGTAGTAGCCTCTTGCCCGAAGCATTTGTTGTGACCGAAGACCCTGCTCTCTACTATAAAGCTCATCCCTCTTATGCCCTGCTTGCTCTCCTCTATGGCAATGGCATGTTTACCCTTTATACTACTCAATCCTCATCTTAAAACTGTATGCAACCTCCTTCCCATATCTTTGAGCTTCCCAATGAAGTGTTGAATCTAATTTTAATAAAATTCACAAACAAAGAATTATTAGTAGTGGAAGTCGTCTGTAAGACTTTTTTAACTTTCGTCAATAGTGAGAATTGTAAATCCTATAAAAAATTTAAAGCTAGGGCTTTGAATCTTCAACGCCTCTGTGTGCAAATCAATAAAAATGGAGGAGAAAAGAGAGAGATCGTCGATACTAAATTTTATGAATCGATCTTTCCTCTGCAGATCGATATTTCAGAAAATGGAGAAAGGGGAGCAGGTTCTTTTGCATTTTATTCTGAAGGCGATCGGATGAGCCAGAGCATTTTTACTCTTCACGACCAACAGGAGCGTTGTCTTGGGGATTTTTCCGGAAAAGAGGAGGTGGTGCATACTTTGCATTGGGTTGACTCCGCTCTTGTGTTAAATCGGCCGTTGGAAATTTCAGTAGTCACTTTCGATAATGATTTTGCCATCGAGGATTTAGTTATACCTTATATTCATTCGAATATGGAAGAAGGCAAGCTAGCATTTGAAAAAGAGGGAAAAATTTTTCTTTGGGATGCTAAAAATAAAATAAGCACTTTATTCGTCGAAAAACCCTTAGAGCCTGCTTTTGGAAGTGGTCCCTCTTCTTTGATACATAAAATCTTTATACATAAAGGAAATCTAATCGTCATTGCCACTTGCAATGAAAAAGTCCACGCCGTGGTGTTCTCGATAAATGCACGAACCTTCCGCTATTGCATTCCTATTAATGAGGGTAGTGATAGCGCGGATTTAAAGGTGGGAGGAGGCCGCGTGTTTGTTTTCAATTTTATTCTTGTGGGCGATGCAAAAAGTGTAAAATTAGAATGGATTGATTTGGATTCCGGTGGATGGGAAGAGCTCACATGGCCCTCATGGCCTCGAAGAATAGATTCAGAAGATGTGTATTGCAATAAAGAGAAGTGCATTTTATTTGGCAATGATTTCTTTCAAACGTTTGATTTTAAATCCAAAACCTTCTCTCGGCAAGTGACAGGCAATTTTCTCGCCATCGCCTCTCCCAAAATCACAAGTAGTCGTACTATCGTTACAGTGGATTACGAAGAGTCTGAAGACGTAAAGGTGAAAATTTTTAGTCTTTTTAATTTAAAGTTGCTCGCAAGTCAGATCATTTCTCGTCAGAAGTTAGAGGAGATCACAGCTGTTCATTTTAGAGTTGCCGACGCTTACGCCTCCCTTTCCTTCTTGCTCTCTTCCGGTTTTTTTATTCGGTACTTTTCTAAAAGGCCTAGCTAGAAAAATAGAAGGAGAATAGAACTAGGGAAGTATGGCTCCTCTCCGTGCTTTTTTTTCTAAGTTTTTAAAGATCTTTCTAGCTTCGGTAAAAGCTTTTATCCAAGACGAATGTTATTTAAAAGCCGCTCTTCTGACTTTTTATTTTCTCGTCTCTCTCGTCCCTTTTTTAGCGATTGCACTTTCGGTAGCTAAAAGTTTAGGGCTCGAAGACTATTTGCAAAGGCAGATTCTTGCCACATTTGAAGAACAGAGTATTGTCTTAAACCAAGCGTTGAATTTTGCCTACTCTCTGTTGCAACACATCAAAACGGAGTTTTTTGCTCTATTTGGGGCATTATTTTTATTTTTTGGAGTATTCGGACTCATTGAAAATATCGATCGATCGGTGAATGATATTTGGAAAATCAAAAAAAGAAGGGGCTATTTCAAAAGTCTACCGATCTATTTTTTAGTGCTCCTCCTCACTCCCATTTTTTTTATTAGCTCCACGGCGATTACTCTTTTCGTCCATACAGAGTTTGCCAAGCTCTTCGACCGCGTGCATCTGCCTTTTACTGGTATTATAAGCTTAGCTCCTTATGTACTGATGTGGATTTTTTTCAGCGCGATCTATCTGATTACTCCCTATACTAAAATCAGATGGAAACCTCGTATTATTGCCGGCATTTTAGCCGGAACGTTATTTCAACTTTGGCAAATTCTCTACATCTTTTTTCAAGTCTATATATCTAGTTATAACGCAATATATGGGAGTTTTGCTGCCCTTCCCTTTTTTCTCATTTGGATGCAGGTGAATTTTATCATCCTCCTTTTTGGAGCTGAAATTGCCGCCCATCTGGAAAAAGCCAGAATATATTAACGGCACTCTACGTTTTCAACTACGCAGTTTTCTTCACAGCCGATGGGGTTCCCACCCTCCTCCTAAAGCCTTGTAGAGGGCGACGAGATCGAGAAGAGAGGTATTAACAGAATTAAGCCAATTTTGTTTGGCGCTATTGAGCTGCCTCTCGCTATCGAGAAAATCGATGAGGTTCGATAATCCGCGGAGATAGCGGATAGAGGTGAGATCGACGATGCCTTGGTATTTATCGATAGTCTCGCTCCAGATGAGGGTAGCTTGCAGCGATTGCCCATAAGCGACAAGCCCACTTTCTGCCTCTTGTAATGCATTTAGCACCGCTTGCTGGTAGCCATAGGCGGCGGCGAGGGCATCGGCTTCGGAGACGCGGAGGTTGCCGATCAGCTTACCTCCTTGAAAAATAGGGAGGTTAACATCGCCGGCGATCGACCATGTTTTGCTACCAGCTTGGAAGAGATTCGCTAAGCTCAGAGACTGAAAGCCAATTTGACCCGTCAAAGTGATGGTCGGAAAGAAAGAGGCAACGGCAACTCCAATGTGCGCCGTAGCAGCAGCGAGCAACCGCTCGGCAAGTCGGACATCGGGCCTACGGCGCAAGACATCGGTGCGTACACCTATGGCAATATTAGGTGGTGGCATGGGGAGTGGTTGGATGGGGAGAAGTTCTTCGAGAAGCACTTCGGGCAAAAATCCCGTAAGGACGGAAAGAGCGTAGATATCTTGGTAGATGGTGGCATAGATTCCCGGCAAAGAGGCCTGATTGGTCAACAGCTCAGCTTCTATCCTCTCGAGATCGAGTTGATTGCGGTATCCCCTTTCCACTTGAAGGCGGACGATTTCTGCGTTCTTTTCCAACAAGTCGATATTTTCGCTCACCAGTTGTCCTAACCTTTGCTGACTTCTGATATTGAGGTAGTTGTTGGCTACTTCGGCAAAAATAGTCACAAGGACATCGTTGCGGAGTTCGCAGGCGCTTCCTATCAAAGCATCGGCCACTTCGACGCTACGCCTCGTTTTCCCAAAAAGGTCGATCTCCCAGGAAGCATCGATGGTGGCATTGAAGAGATTTTGGATTTGAGGTACTTGGACTTCAAAGGGGAGTCCAGAGCTCGTATTGATACCACTGGTCCCCAAAGAAACAATAGGGCCATTTTTACTAAAATAGGTGCGAGAGGCATTGAAATCGGCTGCAATTTGGGGAAAGAGCTTCGAGGCCGTCACCATTCGAGTGGCGCGGGCTCTTAGAATATTGGCTTCGGCGATCTGGACTTCATTGTTATAACAACTTGCAGTATCGATATATTTATTTAGAAAAGGGTCATTGAAAATTTCCCACCAGCGCGTTGGAGGTGGGCACTCTTCAGGAAGAGCAACTTGGAAATGTCCTGGGTCGACCCATTCGGGTACCCAAGGATCGGGCGGAACGTAGTTCGGCCCTACCATACATCCCGTAAGAGAGATGATTAAAATAACAACTATCGATTTTCTCAACCCAATCTCCTGCGGAAAAAGAGGCCGGAGGCTAATAGGTTAAAAACAGCAATGACTACCATCGGCCATACATTGCTTAGCACAATTGATGCCGGCATGGCTTTGAGAAATATCCCTTTGGAAATCACTAGCATATATCGAAGGGGGATAAGGTAAGTAAAGGGTTGCAGCCAGGTGGGCATATTTTCGATGGGAGTGGCAAATCCCGACAGGAGAACGGAGGGAACCATGAATACAAACGTGCCGAGCATCGCTTGTTGTTGGGTAGAAGAGAGAGAAGAAGAGAAGAGGCCAATCCCGCAAATGGAACAGAGGAAGCAGAAAAGGCTAAAGTAAAAGAGTATAAGAGAACCGGTAAAAGGAACTCCAAATACTAACACTCCAACGACGAGAAGGAGAGTTCCTTCCCCGATCCCAACGATGATCCCGGGGATGATTTTTCCTAGAACGATCTCGATGGGCAGTAAAGGCGAGACGAGAATCTGATCGAAAGTGCCCAGTTCCCGTTCTCGTGCTACGGAGATGGAGGTAACGATGAGACAGGTGAGCATCGAGAGGGTCGCGACAAGAGAAGGGATATTATACCAGTAGTAGAGGAGGTTGGGATTATACCAGTTCCTCGGCATGAGTTCTGCGTTTTGGAGTTCAATGCCTGCTCTGGCAGCAAAATCGCGATTATACTGAGCGATAATCGATTGGGCATAGCCTTGCACAATCTGTGCCGTATTCGACTTTCGCCCATCGAGAATGAGTTGCACCGAAGCTGGCTGCCCTCTATTCAAATTGCGAGAGAATTGTTCATCGATCGACACGACCATTACCCCTTTTTGTGTGTCGATAAATGGAGCGATCTCTTCTATCGATTTTAAGTAGACGATGTGGCTGAAGGTGGGAGCGCCATGGAAGCGTTGCAATAGTTCGATGGCTTGTTCGCCATTGTCGCGGTTAAGAATCCCAATCGGGACGTTTTTGACGTCGAGAGTGGCTGCAAACGTGAAAATCAACAATTGAATCACCGGCGGAAGCAGCAGAGAGATGCGGCTTTTGGGATCGCGCCAAATTCCCAAGAGCTCTTTCCAGATGAGGGAGCTGATTCTATTCCACATGTTTTGCTACTCCAATCTTTTCACCGTTTTGTACGAGGTGATAATAAAAAATAAGAGGCCCATGGCGATGATGGGAATGAGATTGCGCAAAATGAGGCTCCATACATTACCTACGAGAAAAAGAGTTTGAAGACTCTGGACAAAATAGCGAGGTGGGAGCACATAGGTTAGCCATTGAATGGGCAGGGGCATGCTAGCGATTTCAAAAAGGAAGCCCGAAAGGATATAAGCAGGGAGAAAGCCAGTGACAATGGAAATTTGATAAGCGACGATCTGATTTTTTGAAAGAGTAGAGATCATCAACCCTAAACCCAAAGCCGAAAAAAGAAACACGGCGGAAACGGCGATGAGTAGCCATGTCGATCCGCGCAAAGGAAGTTGGAAGACAAAGACGGAGACGACGATGCAGATTACCATCGAAATCATTCCCAAAATAAAATAGGGGATGAGTTTGCCAATCACCAATTCTTCAATGCCCACTGTCGTGGACATCAAGGTCTCCATTGTTCCCCGTTCCCATTCTCGGGCGACTACCAAGGCGGTGAGAAGGGTGCCAATCAGAGTCATAATAATCGCCAAAGAACCCGAGAGGAGGAAATGGCGGCTTTCGAGCACCTCGTTGTACCAGACGCGAGGCTGAGTGTTGACGAGAGGGCGGACTCCAGTTAAATTTCTGCTGAGCACCTCTTGTTCTAACCAAGAGTTGAAAGCTCCCGAAGCGTAGAGTTGGACAAAATTAGCCGTGTTCGGCTCACTCCCATCGGCAATGACTTGTATGGGGGCAATCGTATCGGGTCGGTTGCGAAACTCAGTGAAATAAGAGGGGATGACGATGAAGCCTCTGATGGCCCCGCGGGTGATGGGGTCTAATAATTCCCGCCGATCGCGCGCAAAAGTTACGTCAAAAAAAGGGGAAGCAGTCAACGATTGGGCGAAGCTTTGAGCGTCAGGAGCTGTATCTTCAAGGACGAGTCCCATGCGCAAATGATTGAGATCGAGAGAAACTCCATACCCATATAAAAAAAGAAGGAAGAGGGGGAGCACACAACAGATCAGAATGCTGCTAGGATCGCGAATGATTTGAAAAAATTCCTTTTTAATCAATGCTCTGAGCCTGCGCAAGCGCCCTTTTTTTATTTGTCTGTAAAAATCTTGGTCACGCATCGTGAGCCTGGATGAGTTGGATGAAGGCATCTTCGAGAGTCGGATTGGGGTTTTCCGCAGTAACTGCACTCTCTTTCAATATATCGGGGTCTGCCATCTTGATAATCTCCCCTTGATAAATAAGGGCGATCCGATCGCAATATTCGGCCTCATCCATAAAGTGAGTTGTCACCATGATTGTCACCCCTTTTTCTACTAATCCGTTGATGTGGTTCCAGAATTCGCGCCTGGTGATGGGGTCGACGCCGGAGGTGGGCTCGTCGAGGAATAGAATAGGAGGATTATGCATGGTAGCACAAGCGAGAGATAGGCGTTGCTTGAACCCCAGCGGCAACAGACCTGTAGAAACGCGTAAGTATTTTCCCAAACCAAAGATCTCAATCATTTCTTTAATCGCCTTCTCTTTGGTTTTTCCGGTCAAGTTGTAAATGCCTGCAAAAAATTCGAGATTTTGGAGAACGCTTAAATTGCCATAGAGGGAAAATTTTTGCGCCATGTAACCAATCTGTGCTCTTGCTTTTCCAGGAGCGACTTGAAGGTCGAGGCCATTGACAAAAGCCTTTCCCTCGGTCGGCTTGAGCAGTCCACACATCATTTTGAACGTCGTCGATTTGCCCGCGCCATTGGGTCCTAATAGCCCAAAAATTTCTCCGCGCTTCACTTCGAGATTAATGTGGTTGGCAGCCACAAAAGAGCCAAATTTTTTCGTCAATCCTTCGGCCACAATGACAGTGTGAGAGTTCGTAGGAATCGCCTGACGAAGATTGGCTAGCTCAGAAGTTCCCCCAGGACCTCCTCCCAGGATATCGATAAAAGCATCTTCAAAGCGAGGATGCGTGGGCTGAAGTTCAAAAGCCATCTCCGCTGTTATTGGCACTCCTGCCTCCTTAACAACAATCCGGACATCTTTGCCCTGGATGACGCCATCGATGACATTGTCATTTTGTAACAATTCGACTAAAAGTTGCCGCTTACTACCAGAAAAGTGTGTGGCTTTAAACACCCTGCCATTCACTCTTTCGGTGAGTTCATGAGGCCTGCCATCGTAGAGCAACTCCCCTTGGTTGATGAGTAAAACGCTATGGCATTTTTCGGCCTCGTCGAGATAGGCGGTGCTCCACACAACGGAAATTCCTTCTTCGAATAGTTTATGGACCATTTTCCACAATTCTCTACGAGAGAGGGGGTCGATCCCTACGCTCGGTTCATCGAGAAGTAAAAGGCGTGGTTTTTGAATAAGGGCGCAAGCGAGTCCTAATTTTTGTTTCATCCCTCCCGACAAGTTGCCTGCGAGTCGCTCTGTAAAAGAGGTCAAATCGGTGAATCTCAATAGCTCCGCAAATCTCTCTTCTCTCTCTTTTCCTACCACTCCCCGAAGGTCTGCATAAAGGTTGAGGTTTTGCAAGACGGTGAGATCTTCATAGAGGCCAAAGCGTTGCGGCATATATCCCGTGAGGTAATGGATGAGTTCGGCCTCTTTAACCGTATCATGACCCTCAACATGTATCGATCCACTAGTAGGCAAAAGAAGAGCTGCCATCAGGCGGATGAGGGTCGTTTTACCCGCTCCGTCGGGACCTACCAAACCAACAATTTCTCCTGGGGGAAAGGAGGCTTCAATCTCCTTGAGAGCGGGAGGAAGTTCGGGAGAAAAAGTTTTGGAAAGATGGGAAATGGTGACAAGAGCGCTACTCACCCTTTTCCTCGGGCTGTCTGTGAAGAGGGATCTCGAGTTTTACAGTGACGGGCATGCCCTGTTTAAGACTCCAGTCGGGATTATCCACATAAATTCGCAAGCGGTAGACGAGATCGGTGCGTAGTTTGGTCGTTTCCACTGTTTTTGGAGTAAATTCAGACACGGGGGAGATAAACCCGATGCGTCCTTCAAAGGGACTCTGCGGGCTAGAATCGGTATAAATTTTTGCAGGCATTCCAAAGTAAATCAACCCCAATTGAGGTTCGGTTACAAAGGCTCGAATCCAGACAGGTGAGATCACTGAAAGGACAAAAACGGGATCAGACTCTTTGACGACCGAGCCCGGTTCGCGTACTCTAGTTAGAATGATGCCATCGGTAGGCGCATACGCCTGAGTATAAGTTAAGTTATCTGCGGCTGCTTGCTCTGCTGCCTGTGCGGATGCTAGATTTGCTTCATAGATATTGCGATTTGCAAGCGCTTGGTCGAGGTCTTCTTGGGAAATTCCCCCTGGGCCTATCAGATCTTCTCTTCTTTCGAGGAGTGTGATGGCATTCTCCAAATTAGCTCGGATCGACTCAACATTTGCTTTTGCTTGGCTCACTTGGCTGTTATAAGGAGATTTATCCAAAGTGGCCATCAATTGCCCCTCTTTGACAAAGTCTCCCTCTTCAAATAACAACTCCGCTACCTGTCCCGCGACGCGAAATCCAATATCGACCTGTCGAACATCGACATTTCCAAAGAGAACTAATTCATTCTCTCTCCTATTGTTTTCGAAATAGTACCAAGCAATCCAAGCCAGAACGCCCAGTAAAATTAAAATAAAAATAATCCAAAGAAGTCGTTTCATGCTCTCTTCCATAATTGTTCGAAGATATTAATTAAAGCACTATGTGGACACTCTTGAAAGAATATGTTATTTTAAAAAGAGGAGGTAGCGGTGCAAGAGGTCAAGAGGCATTTAAAAGAAGCGACTTCCGACACATGGGTTATTTTTGATATCGACATGGTGTTGGTCCAACCTGCCGAACCTGCCTTTCAAATGGCCAACATGCGCAAACACAGCGAGATAGCCAAGAGAATCCTCCTCACGGTCCCCGAAAATAAAAGGGCGATCTTCCTCACTTTAATGACCTTCTATTCTCCTTTTGTCCTCATAGATACCTCCACCCCTCTTTTTATTGAGGAACTAAAGAGACAAAATGTTCCTACTCTGGCTCTTACAGCAAACCTTACGGGGCGACTAGCCCATATTCCCCTCTTAGAATTGTGGAAAAAAAAGGAACTGGGGAGTTTCGGTATCGATTTTACCACTACGGCTCCATCTACAGAAAATATAGTATTTAACCATCTGCCAACTTATAGAGATAATTATTGTCTTTATAACAATGGGATTCTATTTACAAATGGCGATGCCTGTTCTAAAGGAGAACTTCTTGTTAATTTCTTGCAAAGGGGAATACCCCTTCCCAATCATATTATCTTTGTCGATGATAGAGATGATAACATCTTGAATGTTAAAGACTTTCTTTCTGTTCACTACCCGAAAATTCGATATACTGGCATTCACTATCTTGCCGCTAACGATTACCCTTCGGTTCCCATTAAAGAAAAAGATTTCGAAAAGAAATGGGAAGCCCTTGCTCTTTATACTCAATTAGTAAATTAAAACAATTAATAAAGATTAATTAGTTATAATTGATTTTATAAAATAAATATTTTATAACTATATAAAAGTAGTTTCATTGTTTTTTTTATTAATAGGAGGAAAATATGAAAAAATTCTTTGTATTGGTTGCCTTTGCAGGCATCACAGGCGCTGCCTTTGCTGACTATTATCGTGGGGGTTCTTGCTCTTCTGGATACTATGGACAGGGACAGAGCGGCAGCTATCAGCAACCTCAAGGGGGGATGCAATATCGAGGCGGGTATAGACAAAATGGCTACTATCAAGAGCCTTCGAGCGATATGCAATCTGACCAAAAAGCTATGTATCAAAACATGCAAGTGAGAACAGAAAACGACAAACAAGTTTATAAAAGACTTAAAGATGCCCTAAGCCGTTACGAAAACGTCAATATCTCTGTCAACAACGGCGACGTCACGCTCCGTGGATTCGTTAATTCTCAAAGCGACAGAAGAGCTATTGAAGAGAAAATTCAAGGATTGGATGGCGTAAGAAACATTACTAACAACATCAAAGTAAAAGGTGAGAATGGTACTGGTGGATTTGGCAACTGGAACCGCGATTCGAGAAATCTCCGCGATTCTTGGGACCATGACATGAACAGGAATAACAACAACAACAACTATTAATTCACTATTCAAAGAACTTCCTGAATCTTTCAGGAAGTTCTTTTTTTTAAGGAGTGATTTATGCCACTAATTAAAGGTTCAAAAGCGAGATCGAAAGAGGGAATCTCCCAAAACATCAGGCGTGAAATGCATGCGGGCAAACCCCAAAAACAAGCAGTAGCGATTGCGTTAAGTCAAGCGCGTAGAAGTGGTGCTAAAATCCCTAAAAAAAGAACTTCGAAGAAGAAGGGTTAGGATTCCTCTGTCACCTTAGCTTCGTAAATGTCTATTATGGACACAATATTTTCGTTGAGATCCTTGATAGAACCACAGCATAAGATTTCCCTTATTTTATCTAAATGCCCTTTAATTTTAGGTAAATCGAGAATAGTGCCTTCCGGAATAGGTAGGCCATCAGGAAAGGTATGATTACAATAGGCTTTAAGTTCCTCGATCAAATCGTTTAAATTTCCATTGCTTTCGTTGTGGTTTATGTGATTAGAAAGAGCCTCATTACACCTTCTACAAAGGTCTATAAATTGTCTCTCACAATCGCTTATCTCTTGTGGTGATGAGGGTGGTACTACAGCAAGCCTCTTCTTAGGTTTTACACACCTAGCTAAAACTAGAAGAAGAATCCCTCCTGCACCAAAGACGATGGCTGCTCCTAATCCCGATGCACTGAAATAGAGATTTCCCGTACCTAAGGGTAAAAGAGAAAAGTACCAAGAAGAGAGAAAAAAAGCGCTGGCGAGGGCTGCGACAGTTCCTGCGGCTAAGCAACTTCCACCTATGAGGGCGGTTTGGGGGCGATGCGTGGCGATTAAATTTATAATATTAGGCATAAAATTATAAAGATTATATTAAAACCATCCGATTAAATCAAGCGATTTCTTCCACCCACAATCTCCCTTTAGTCAAAGTTGATTGGGTCAGAAGATGGCGGGGAGTGGAGCTACTAAGAAGGGCATGCGTATGGGAATAGAAGGTCTCTTGTTGCGTTTCGTTCGGGTTATGGTAAAAACCTTTTTTATTGAGATAGGGCAAGATGACGCCAAAAATGCGAGCGGAAACACGGGTCCCCTTTTCCTGCTTCCAATATTTATCGCTATGTTCGTTCACATTTTCATGATAGATGGGGGGCAAACAAAGGTAAGCCATTTCCAATTGGGAAAAATGGACCTCTCCTACTACGGCAAAGCCTTTGGAATAGGTAGTGAGAAAGTGTTCATAGAGTTGGGAAATGGATTGCTGCGTGTTGAT
>JBIOXR010000120.1:0-20370 GCA_044869735.1 Chlamydiales bacterium | reverse complement strand
TCGATGAAGAATTTCGCAAAAATATTCCCATTGATATTTGGAGAGTCTTGCAGGTGAAAAAAGAGCTCTCTAATCCTAGCCATCCCTTCCGCCGTTTTTCCATTGGCAATGAAGCCACTTTGAAAGCCATTCCACGCGAAGAGCTTGTCGCATGGTACAAAGAACACTATAGCTCCAATTTAATGCACCTATTTGCCATCTCTCCCTTACCTCTCGATGAAATGATCTCGGTGGTGACTACTGCCTTTGCACCCATCCAAAATCACCATAGAACACCCCAGGTGTTCGATTGCCCCATTAGCGCCTCTTCAGGAGAGAGGTCTCTCATTGTCGTTGCCGCTCAGCAAGAGACGAAAAATCTCGAACTCACTTGGGAGCTTCCGCGCGAGTTGGCAAAAAACATCACGTGTAAACCCGATCAATTAATTACCTATATTCTTGGCCACGAAGGGGAATTTACCCTCCTTTCGGCTTTGAAAAAAGAACAACTAGCTACCGGGCTCGGGGCAGGCAATTCTTGTGTTGGCAGAGACAATTTCTTCTTCACTCTCTCCATCGATCTCACTTCGAAAGGGGTAAAAGAATACGAGACCGTCATTAAAAGGTGTTATGAGGCCATCGCCTTTCTCTCTTCCCAAGGGATTCCCAAGTATCTCTACGATGAGATAAGAGAGCTAACTATGCTAAAGTATCTCTATCAACCTAGGGAGAATATCTTCGAGCAGGTCACTAAAATAGCAGCGCAGCTCCCCGACGAACCGCTCGATACTTACCCTTTAAAAACATTGATGCCTACCGAGTACGATCCCTCTCTCATTACAGCTTTCCTCAAAGAGCTCACGCCCTCCCACTGCCACTACATCCTCACGGTTCCTGCTTCATTGACAAAAGTAAAAAAATGGAAGAAAGAAGAGTGGATGGGAGTAGAATACGCCCTTCTTCCCCTCTCAAAACAAAAATTAACCGCCTGGTCTAATCTCACTCCTCACCCCACCATTGGGCTCCCTGCACCGAATAAATTTGTCCCCTCTACGTTGCAATTGGTCCATGACGCAAGCGAGAAGAAGAGCCTCCTCCCCCACCCTTCTTTACTCGTCTCCAATCCCAAGGGAGAGTGTTACTACTGCCAAGACGATCGGTTTCATGTCCCCGAAATTGCCTACCTCTTTCATATTTGCACTCCGGCAATATCGGAGGAGAATCCCCAATTGAAAGCCATGGCAGATCTCTATTGTCACTTTGTTACAGACCAGTTAAATTCGGTCTGCTACGAAGCTTCTCTCGCTGGTTTAAGTTACGCGCTTGTACCCTTCCATCAAGGTTACAAGTTAGAGATTAGAGGCTACGATGAGAGGGCTCCCGTCCTACTGGGTAAGATTTTAGCTACTCTAAAAGAGCCTGTGATCACCCCCCAACTCTTTACTCTTTATAAAGAGAAACTCTCTCAAGAATACTTCAATACGGCCAATGCCTCGCCACTAAAACAGGGCAGCGAACTTCTCTTCATGCTTCTTTATAAAGATTTTTCGGGTCCTTCGACAAAGCGAGAAGTTCTAGAGAATCTCTCCTTCGAAGAATTCTCCTCTTTTTGTAGCCGTTTATGGGAAAAATGCTATGTAAAGGGTTCCATTTATGGAAATATTGAAAAAGAGAGCGCCGAAGCAACTTGGGCACAATTGGAGCAGGCTTTTGCCTCTTCCCTTCCCTACCCCAGCACCGAACACCTGGCTCTCGCACTAGCCCATTTCCCCTCGGCTTTTAACCCTCGGTCTCTTATAAAAGAGAGTAGCTTAGAAGGAAATGCTCTCATTATGGCTGCCGATTTAGGGGAATTTTCCTTTGAAACAAGGACGCTGCAGGAACTCTTATCCAAAGGACTTGAAGAGCCTTTTTTCACAGAACTACGAACAAAAAAGCAAATGGGATACATCGTTTTTAATGAAGCTAAAGAGATGAATAAACACCTTTACCTCTTTTTTGGCGTCCAGTCGAGCACCTACAAAACGAGAGATCTCCTTACTCATTGCGATGCCTTTTTTCAAGACGCCCTCCACTCCTTTTCCTCTTCGACTATCCCCGAAAGCCGCTTTGCAGCACTCAAACAAGCTTTGATTACAAAAATCGAACACCCCGCCGACAATATTGCGGAGATCAATCGGATTCTCCACACACTAGCTTTTGAATACGAGGGTAATTTCGATTTCACTCAACAATGGAAAGATCAGGTCGATGCTCATACCTACGCCCAATTTCAAACCTATGCCCACGAGTTTTTAGCCAAAGGGTTGAAAATGGCGATTTGTATTGAAGGCGATTGCCCCAAGAAGAACAATGGAGAAGAAAAGCTTAGGAAATGCCTCTCGTCCTTACGCAACCAGATCTCTTACAAAAAGGCAAACTCTAGCTATAAAGAGTAAATGCCTTTAGATACTCAGAAGAGGGGACAAGAGTATCTCCATGAGAAGGATGGTGTTCAAAAAATTTCAGGGATTTTGAAACAAAATCAAAAGAGAGACGCAACATCGTAGGCGCCATTCTTTCCTTTGTTTTTCCCGATTTAAAATTCAAATTTCCAAGAGTAAGGGAGAAGGGTAAGCTATAATGAGTAGTAATAGCAAATTCAATTTCGTCCAAGAGAAAATGATCATCCGCAACTTCCATTATAGCTTGCTGTAAAGCAATAGTTAACCGATGCAATGTCGTATCTTTAGGACTGCTTGCATGAAAATTCCTTTCAAATTGTGCTTTTATGTTCTCAAATACATTGATTTCATTAGTTTGGAAATTCAATAAATTTAAAATCGATTGCAGATGTAAAAAGCAGTCTTCTACATCTATTTTTAAATAATGATCTCGAATTAAACTGCTTAAATATATTTTTTCATGGCGATCTTTTATTTGGTTATAAAGAGAGGCAAAAAATGGATACGCTCTCTCGTTTTCTGTTGAAAATTGAAGTCGAAGTTTCGGAAAAGTCCTCTGCATATCAGTCACGACCGCGACTTTTTCTGCAGCCGATATCTCTTTTTCTTTAAGCAACTTCATTCCAGGAGCCACCATGATCTTTTTTATAGTGTTGGGTACTGTATCTTCGGAAGGAAGTCGGATCTCGTAAGCCGTGAAAGCATGCGTATTGGAAATAGCGAGAAGAGGTGAGGAAGTATAGGGTTTTTTAAGCTTCGAAATTGCAGTAATATACTGGCTTAAAAAATGCATCTCATCCTTTGATTTTTCAAAAAGGTAATGAGAAACGTTCTTATTAAAAATCTTTGTTATTAATATTGTACAATTCATTCCAACATCGGGGAAGCGAGCAAGTCGCAGAGTCAAGAGATCGGGAACATCGAGAGGTTCTAAATACCCTTCATTGTCTGCAGCCAATATAACGCCAGCTAGGACTTTAAGAAATTTGGGGTCGGCCATGTAAAAGCGAAGAGGGATGAAGCCTGGGCAAATACTACCTTCTTGCAAGCATGCTTTCTCGGCTGCATATAAGCATTTGAGGAGCACATTTTGGAATGTTTCAAAATCTTCTACCCGTTCGACTTGTCCATTAATGCAGGAAGACAAACTTAAATAATCCATGTAAAAGAAATTTCTCAATTTAATTTCTTGTACTTCATTTACGGGTTTACTTAGCTTGGCGAGTTCCTGTTGAATGTCGATTTTTTTAGAGTTTTGGCGGTAGACCCAAAAGAGTGAGCTTCTCAATTGTATTAAAAAGCGGTCTACAGTCTCATCGATGCTAAAATCTTCGTTAGGGGGAATAGCAGCCTTTAGATGAGAACTAAGCAATTCAAAGACATCTTTAAATCCTTCTGGCCTCTCCCTATTTGTATTTAAAAAAGCAAGAGTTTGCAGCATCATGTCTTGGATAGGACTTGAGAGATAGCTTCTCCATCTTTTTTCTGTCCGAGCTGTAATTGGTTGTTCCCCTCCACTTACGATTTGAAATAGCTGGCGGATGGTGCTAGTCTCTGTTTTTAATAACGTTTCTCTTACTTCTTCTTCTTTGTCGATATTATGAATTACAAAGTCGCAAATACTAAGCTCTAGAAATGCCCTACCGGATAGCTTATTTTTTTGAAATGCTTCTTTCTTTTTGTAGACCTCTAATAGAGATTGAATAGGGTACGATTTTTTCTTATCTTCATCTACTACTGCGTTGCCAAAAATCAGACACGAGGCTGTCTGCATAAACAAAGCAACGGGATGGTTATGAGCTAAGAACAAATAAGTAGCTTTAACTGAACAATTGGTAGCTACCTGGAGATCGAAGATCATCGATCTGAAAACAGCTCTTAACACATCGACCTTCTGAATGGGAAGGTAATTTTTAATTTTATTTTCGAGATAAATGAGATCAGGTTGTCGTATATTGTTGAGATTTAGCTTTTCAAAAGAATGGACGTATTCTTCAAAAGTCGGGGAATCCATTAAACCTTGAATCACATGTCTCATTAATTTACGATGCTCATCCCCTAAAAAATGGAGGCCGTCTAGGTATTTAAGCAAGGCATATCCCCCCCCTCGATTAAAGGTGGCATCATTACAAAAAAGGACCGCGGCAAAGCTCGATTGAATATAATTAACTGCTCCTGAAGGAGCGATGTCACCCTGCTCTCCCAAAAGTTCTACATGATAGTCATATAGGCGTTCGGTGTTCTGATCTAGCGCATTAGCAAAATAATCATAGAAACTAAAAGAGTCGTCTTTCAACCACTCTTCCATTGCTTCCATGTTATCAAAAATAAAAAAATACAAAAGACCTGTTTCGATCATTTTTTCATTTAAGGAAAGATCTTTCGATAATAGAGTAAGGTTTAATCTTTCTCGCACTTGTTTAGTTATTTTAGGATTGCTCAATTTTTGAAAATGACTTTCAATTAACTGAAGTGAATGTTCTAAGTAAATCGAATCTTTTTCATCTGCAAATTTATAAATTTTTGCGATATCAATCTTTGTTTTGGTAGTTGTTGTCGATGAGTTTGAAGTGACGGTGTTTTCCTCATCGAACAACACCCGCCGCACTCTGCATACGCGAGCATTTACACTATTGTTCTGTTGACCGTGAAAAATCAAAGGAGATTTTTTATTTGGATCGACTGAAAGCATAAAAAATTAACTTTAGTTATTAGATTAAAAAATAAATTAAACTAAAGTATTATACTTTAAATTAATGTAAAAAATAAATGTTAAATAATTACTAGACAGGTGTCCAAAGTGAAGAATGAGGAATGGAGAGCTCGTCGAGACGATAGGAGCGGTTCTCTCGACTTCTTTTTTCTTCCAAGGCCTTTTCTTGGTTCACTTTATAGCTATAGTCCGAAAGCCTCTTAAGTTCCGCTAAAGAGCGGCGATAGACTTTCCAAGAGTCGATGACCATCTCTAAAAGGCCTGTTTTTACCTTATAGATCGCCTCCTCCCTATGGAGAGGAAGATAAGTAAGAAAATGGGGGGTTATTCTTTTAACATCCATAAACTAAGCCTTTTAATTATCTTTATTATAAAAAATTCATCAATTTAAAGCAATTAAAAAGACAAACCCAGCACTTGGTTGCCTAGAGTGCTAAAAACGCTTGAAGTAAGAGGGGGCTTAGGCTATAATAACCCCCAATATGAGTAAGCTAGGAAAGTTAAAAACAAAAAAAGAGCGCCGGGCCTATGAGGTTCTCCTCAAATTGGTCGACCTCTACCTGGAAAGCGGGAAACCTATCGGTTCTCAAACCTTGAGGGAAAACGGGTTTTTATCTCTAAGTACGGCTACGATCCGAAATTACTTCGCTGAATTCGAGGAGGAGGACTACCTCTCACAAATGCATGCCTCGGGAGGGCGGATCCCTACAGAGAAGGCTTTCCGGGCCTATGCGACAGAATACAAAGAAAACCCAGAGATAGGCAGCTTAGAGGAGAGAGAGCTCCATAAACTCAAAGGGGAAGAGCCCAGACAACTGGCTTCTTTTTTCCAGTTAGCCGCCGAAAACTTAAGTAGGATCGTCCGCTTTCCCGTTTTTCTCTCTTCTCTGCGGTTTGACCACGATTTTATCTCCGCTATTAAGCTCGTCCAGATCGATGCCCATCGCCTTTTTATCATTATCATTACCGATTTTGGGCAAATTTTTACCGAACTGCTCCCCATAGAGAAAAAACTGACGGCTTTCTCTTTGCGACGGATCGAGGGTTTTTTTGAAGCTAAACTCCACCAAACGCCTATTGAAAAAACACCCCTCGATGCCGAGGAGCTCCAATTGGCTCGCCAGCTTTTTAATGAAGTCATGGTGCGCTATCTGGTCCGCTATTCCAATTTTACCGATGATGAGATCTACAGAACGGGTTTTTCTCATCTCCTTGCCTACCCCGAATTCAACGATCCCGTCATTCTTTCTCATAGCCTTTCGCTTTTTGAAAATAGTGCCCATATGCGCTCTCTTTTAGATGAGACGACCAAAGGAGGTGGGTTGAAGTTTTGGATAGGATCGGATCTGGGAGGAATCTCAAAAAATGTGGCAGTGATTGCCATCCCTTACCGGATTAAGCAAATTCCCGTGGGAAGTGTGGCGATTCTGGGCCCTACACGCCTCCCCTACCGACGCCTTTTTGGCTCGCTCTCTCTTTTCTCTACACTTGTGAGCGAAATGCTGACAAAAAGCCTCTACAAGCACAAACTTACATACCGGATGCCTCGTGTCCATCCCCCCTATCTGGAATACAGCAAGCAAGCTTTAATTCCACAAACAGAAGAAAATAAATCACCCGAAATCTAGGAGATAGAATGGAAGAAAATGAAAAAATGAAAAACGGAGAAGAAACGACAACGGGGGGTGAGGGTAAAGACACGATATTAATCGAAGAGCTCAAACTCTTACAAGAATATAAGGACAAATATTTTCGTCTTTTAGCCGAGTCAGAGAATGCACGCAAACGGATGCAAAAAGAGAAGCAGGAGGTGACCAAATACGCCACGGAAAGCATTGTGGTGGCTTTTTTGAATCCTATCGACCACTTTGAACAAGCTCTCGAATTTGCGAAAAATTCTTCCGACGAGGTGAAAAATTGGGCTGTAGGTTTTGAAATGATCCTATTGCAATTTAAACAAGTGCTTTCGAACCAAGGTATTTCTGAGTACTCCTCACTGGGAAACATATTTGATCCTCACCTACATGAGGCCGTCGAAATTGAGACCACGGACAAGCAACCTCCAGGAACGATTCTACAAGAGTTTGTACGTGGGTATAAGATGGGTGACCGAATGATTCGCCCTGCTAAAGTAAAAGTGGCAAAAGCACCCTAATCTCAAAAGGATAAATAATTTAATATTTTTAAGGAGCAAGTTATGGCTGAAAGAAAAAAAAGTAAAAAAATCATCGGGATCGACCTCGGAACTACCAACTCCTGCGTGGCTATCATGGAAGGAGGGCAACCAAAGGTCATCGTTTCGGCGGAAGGAACACGTACGACTCCTTCTGTCGTAGCTTATAAAGATAATGAACGGTTAGTCGGTGTCCCAGCCAAAAGGCAAGCGGTCACCAACCCCGAAAGGACGATCAATTCGGCAAAGCGATTTATCGGAAGGAAAGCGAACGAAGTGCAATCTGAAATGAAAACAGTGGCTGCAAAAGTCGTTCCTAACGAGAAAGGCGATGCCGTCTTTCAAGTCGACGGAAAAAAAATCTCTCCAGAAGAGGTATCGGCGCAAGTCCTCATGAAAATGAAAGAAGCCGCGGAATCCTACCTTGGAGAGGAAGTGAGCGAAGCCGTGATTACCGTGCCTGCCTACTTCAACGACTCGCAACGGCAATCGACAAAAGACGCCGGTCGCATCGCCGGCCTCGATGTTAAAAGAATCATTCCCGAACCGACAGCGGCTGCCTTAGCCTATGGTTTAGATAAAGGGGGAGATAAAAAGATTGCCGTCTTCGACCTTGGAGGTGGTACGTTCGATATCTCCATTCTTGAAATTGGCGAAGGGGTCTTTGAAGTGCTTGCCACTAACGGCGACACTCATCTCGGAGGCGACGACTTTGACAACAGGATCATCCATTGGATTCTCGACGAGTTCAAAAAAGAACATGGGATCGACCTCAGCAAAGATAAAATGGCGCTGCAAAGGCTGCGCGACGCTGCTGAAAAAGCTAAAATCGAGCTTTCTGGCGTACAGCAGACGGAGATCAATCAGCCATTTATCACTATGGATAGCACTGGCCCAAAGCACCTCTCCCTCACTTTGACTCGCTCAAAACTCGAAAATCTAACTCACGACCTTGTTGAAAGGTGTATAGATCCTTGCTTGAAAGCTCTTAAGGATTCGGGTTTGAAAAAAGAGGAGGTCGATGAAGTGATCCTCGTTGGCGGGATGACGAGAATGCCGGCCGTACAGATAAAAGTGAAAGATCTCTTTGGCAAAGAACCCAACAAGAGCGTGAATCCCGATGAAGTCGTGGCCGTAGGCGCGGCTATCCAAGGAGGAGTTCTCGTGGGCGACGTCAAAGATGTTCTTCTCCTCGATGTAATTCCTCTTACTTTAGGAATTGAAACCCTTGGTGGAGTCATGACGCCTCTCGTGGAGCGCAATACGACTATCCCCACACAGAAGAAGCAGGTCTTCTCAACGGCAAGCGATAATCAGCCCGCTGTGACGATACGCGTTCTTCAAGGAGAGCGACCCATGGCCAAAGATAACAAGGAAATCGGCCGTTTCGACTTGAGCGATATCCCTCCAGCCCCTCGCGGAGTCCCTCAGATTGAGGTGGCCTTTGACATTGACGTCGATGGGATTTTGCACGTTTCTGCCAAAGATCTCTCTTCAGGTAAGGAGCAGAAAATCCGCATCGAAGCCAAATCGGGCCTCGATGAACATGAAATCAAGCGCATGGTCCGCGATGCGGAAGAGCATAAGGAAGAGGATAAAGTCAAAAAAGAGTCGATTGAAGCACGCAACGAAGCCGATGCCCTCGTCTTCCGCGCAGAAAAAGCTCTCGCCGACTACAAAGACAAAATCCCCTCTGACGTAGCTTCCGATGTTCAGAGTCGGGTCGATGCAGTGAAAAAAGCTCTCGAGACAGATGATGCTGCAAAAATCAAGGCGGCAACGCACGAGCTCTCTTCACATATGCAAAAAATCGGCGAGTCGATGCGAGGCGCCACGCCTCCTCCAGGAGCTCCACCCCATCAAGAACCTCCTAAAGAAGAGAAAAAGAACGATATCGAAGAAGCCGAAGTCGAAATCCTCGACGACGACGAAAACAAAAAATAACTCTCATGAGCCTGGCATTCGCCAGGCTCCTTTTTCTAAGATGTTAAAAGAAGCGGGAGATGTCTTGGAAGGTGAGGAAGATGAAGAGGAGGAAGATGAGGACGACAAAGGGGATGACGATTCTTTCAAGCGTTTTTGATTTGAGGCGGCGGCGGGTGAGCATTTCCCAAAGAGAAAGGCAAATGTAGCCTCCATCGAGAACGGGAATGGGAAGGAGGTTGAAAAAGGCGAGGTTGAGGGAGATCGCCCCAATCCAAAAGAGAGCTTCGTTGAGTCCAACAGTCCAGCCGTGGTGAATCACTTGGACAATGCCAATGGGCCCTGCTAGCCATTTGGGGTTGAGATAACCCATCACAAGAGCTTTAAGTGTACGCCATGTCTCAGTGAAGACACTACCGACAAGCGAAAAGGGAGAAGGGTTAAATTTGACTTCGCGATCTTGAAGCATGACCCCTAAGAGTAACTTATTTTGTCCTTGTTCAAATAGTTTTAAGGTCTCAGCTCGTTTCTTGTGGTCTTTGATCTCTTCTATCTTTTTTTTGTTCTCTTCGTAGTCGCGTTCATATTTTTCATGTTGTGCAATGGTCATGGAAAATTGCGAGAGCCTCTTTGGCTCGATGGGATCGAGGAGTCGGTAGCTCCCTTGCCGGTTCTGGCCATTGATGCCAATTTGCCCCGAAAGGAAAGTAATGGCGGTAGGATCAAACGAACTTTCAAACTTCTTGTCCACTTCTTTCCAAGAAACGGTGCCGTTGAGTGCCACTCCCTCCTCCACGATAAGGAGAACATGGCGCGACTGGAGCTGGCGAAGCAAATCGACCGATCTTACTACCGGAATGCCGTCTACAGCTATAATTCTGTCCCCTCCATGAAGTGGTTCTTCCAAAGTGAGGGAAAAGGGATGCGAAGGAAAAGCCTCCTGTTGGCTCTCGACATCGAGAAAATCGACAGGAGCCTCAATAACATTGTCCGAGGTGATGTCATAGGGGAGAACGTAGAGATCTTGCCACCGCCCTTTTATCTTTCCTTCGTACTGCCAGTCGATGATCTCATTGCGGTAAACAGGAGAGAGGATGAGATCTTGCATGCGTACGCGAGGCTGCCTTGTTAAAAACCGCTTGCCATTGCGTTCCACGGTGAGGAGGGCTTTGTTTTGATTGAGAATATAATTGAGATGGGGCAGAGAAAAAAGGAGCTCCCCATTCGCCCATACAAGTCTATCTCCATACTTTAAGCCACTCCCTTCCATGGGAGATCCTTCGAGAATAGGATTCTCTTTTCCATCGGGGTATTTGTCGTAGATGAGATATTGGGCTCCAGCCAAAATGCCTACTGTGCGTATTCCCTTCAGAGAAAAAGGAGAGGGGTAAGTTTCGATAGAATAGGCAAAAGGAGTACGCGACTGTTTATAATAATCGATCTTTTCTCCGTCGACTTCGACGTGTTTACCCCCTAACATGGCTGCATAAAGATGATCCTTAGAAGTGGTATAAGCTCTATGGTCATAGCTGTCGATTTGATCTCCTGGCCGCACCCCTAAAGTATATAGCTCACTTGCAGGATCGACCCAACCAATAATATGAGTAAACTCAGAAAATGGTTTCTCTCTTCCATTGCCGACATAAATCAAGGTAAACAAAAAAAAGCCTAAAAAGAGATTTGCCAAAGGACCTGCAATGGCCATCCAAATTCTCTTTAGAGGCGATTTTGAGAAAAATCCCCCAGGAATTTCATACGGTTCTTTGTAGAGGCCTTGTTCTTGTTTGGAGATCTCCATTCCTTTTACTTTGACGTAGCCGCCAAAAGGGAGCCATCCGAGCTGCCAGTTGACACCTTGCCAACGCCACTTCAAAATAGGCCTGCCAAAACCGATGCTAAAGATTTCAACGACCATCCCCACGCTTTTAGCGGCAAAATAGTGACCGAGCTCATGAATGAAAACGAGTACACCTAAGGCGAGTGCAGCAAGAATAAAATAAACGATCGTCATACTAAAGTTCCATTGCTTGTGCCCGGGCTTCCCTATCGATGTTTACAACATCTTCGAAAGTAAACAAATTTTGCACCCGGTGCAGATCCATCAGTTTTTCTAAGCTTTCGACTATTTTTTTCCAGCCTATTTTCCCCTCCAAAAATTTTCCTACTAAGACTTCATTGGCTGCATTCATGTAACAGGGAAAGCTCTTTTTCTCCGTCAAAGCTGTATAGGCGAGAGAAATGGCTCTGAATTTTTCCCTATCGGGCGGAAAAAATTCAAGTGTGCGCTCTTTTGTAAAATCAAATTTGGGCAACTTTGTTTCTCTCCGTTCAGGATAGGTCATGGCATACTGGATGGGGAAACGCATATCGGGCATCCCGAGCTGCGCTTTTATTGAACCGTCGGTAAATTCAACCATGCTGTGAATAATGCTCTGAGGATGGATGACAACTTCAATCTTATGTGAAGGAAGATCGAATAAAAAGGCCGCCTCGATCATTTCAAAGCCCTTATTCATCAAAGTAGAAGAGTCGATAGTAATTTTGCTTCCCATGTTATAAGTGGGATGGACAAGAGCCTCTTTGATGGTCACATTTTCAAGCTCTCTATCAGATAGAGATCGGAAAGGACCTCCTGAAGCAGTAAGAATGATGCGGTGGACATTTTCTATCTTTTCGCCCTGTAGGCATTGAAAAATCGCGCTGTGTTCACTATCGATAGGGATCAGGGTAACCCCTTCTTGTTTGGCCAACGAGGCCAACATCTCTCCTGCTGAAACAAGAATCTCCTTATTTGCCAGCCCGACCCCTTTCTTATGTTTTATCGCAGTGATCGTTGGAGAGAGAGCTTCGATCCCCGACATGCCTACGATGACAAAATCGACCTCGGGATCTCCCACAAGCTCATCGAGCCCCTCTTTTCCACTACTTACTTTTGCAAATGGAAGGCGTTCTTTCAGTTCTTTTACTTTGGAGGAGTCGAAAATCGCGATATTTTTACACCGATGAGTTAAAGCTTGCTGGGAAAGGATATCGACATTTGAACAGGCGGCTAGACCGACAATTTTAATTTCTTCTTTTAAAAATGAAGCAATGGACAGAGTAGAATGCCCAATCGACCCTGTACTTCCTAAAACAACTACTTTTTTCAAAAATCGAGCTCCTTCACCCTCTTATCCTATCGCTAGAGTACCTTTCTCTCCAGGTAAAAGTCAAACGACCTCTGAAACTTTCCTTTTGATCCCCTTTTTCCTCCACGAAGAGGCAAGAATAGAAATAACATAAAGTGTTGTCAGACTACAAACGACAACCCCTCCCGTCGATAAGCCTACGCCGTAAATAGAGAGGAGATGCCTCGATAGTGCTACTCCTATGAGAGAAACTCCTCCCCCTATGGCCATGGCCACCCCTAATAAATGGAAAAGAGAGTGGCAAAATAGGCGAGCAGTCAATGGAGGGATAACAAGTAAAGCCAGGACCATAAAAACTCCTACGGCCCGGAAACTACTCATGACGACAAGGGAGGTCAATAAGAGAAGGAAAAAATTATAGAGGGCGGGAGAAATGCCAAAACTACGGGCAAGAAGAGGATCGAAAGTAGTGATTTTAAATTCTTTAAAGAAAAGGAAAATCACAGAGGTGGTTAGAGCTAAGGCATACCAACTCGAGGCGACGTCCTCTCTTTTTAAAGCATCGGCACTCCCCATGACGAGTTCTGTTCCCACATGGGCATTATGAGTGAAAAGAGTGACGCAAAAAACCCCAAGGGCAAAGAGAGAGGTGAATACCAAACCAATACTGGCATCTTCTTGAACCTTGGCTTTTCGATGTAAAAACTCGGTAAAACAAGCCGTCACAAGACCAGCTATAAGGGCAGAAACGAGAGAAAATGAAAAAGGTAAACCCGCTAAAGCTAATTCTCTTTTCCCCCAAACGAGAAGCAAGAGATAGGTGGCCATGATCCCAACCAAAATCGTATGGGAGATGGCATTGGCTAACATGGCCATCCGACGCAGTAATAAAAAAGTGCCCACGAGCGCACCTTGCATGGCAATAGCGAGCAAGACGAGAATTTGAATTTCATCCGAAGCTAGGGTCAGATTGTCCCCATGGAAAAAAGAGGCGATCCTCTTAGTTAATATAGAAAAAAATTCGAAAAAATCGGCTCTCGAATAAGGGTTAAAATAAGCAAAAAAATCCATTATTTGTCTCCATAGCCAGGAATAGGCTGATTATGGGGATCTTGCTTGGGATCATCCAAGAGGGATGTGAGTTCTCTTTCGAGCTCGGGCGTGAGAATATGCTCTATCTCTTCGGCATTCTTATGGACCTCATGTCCTCGCATGCCAAGGTAGCGAGTCAAGTAGAGCTCCCACAAACGGTGGAGACGCGTCAATGACATTCCCTTTTTTTCACCATCAAAGGTCACGCGCACGCGGCTTCCTTCAATCTTAATACTTTTTCGCAAGTAAAGATGAAAAAGGAGAAGTAGCAGGAAACTCCTGCTTGTTCCGAGTCGCCAACGCAAAACTTGAAAAGAGAGTTCTTTCTCCTTCCATAAGATTTTTAAAATATTTTCCACATGGCATTTCCATCGGAAAGTCGTCACGCGGAAAAACCGGACGACTAGTCCCCTTTTTGGAGCAAAGGCCAAGGAGAGTAAAGCAAAAGCTGACGCCGTTAAGACAATAGTAGGGCCTGTCGGTAGTGCAGCATGCCAAGAAGGAAACGCTGTTGCTAGTTTCTGAGAAAACACGACGGAGGTATAGACCCCTAAAAAAGTCGATACGCCGCTAAAGAGAAGGGAGAAGCCTAGCATTCCAGCAAAACTGTTCGTGAACTGCCTTGCGGCAATCGGAGGGGCGATGAGCATCGCGGACATCAACACCACCCCCACACTTCGGATGCCGATGATCACTGCCAGTGTGACAAAAAGAAGAATGATTAGTTGAGTAATCCGTGAACCAGGAAGATTGATTTTGGCAAATTCACTGTCAAAGCAATAAGAGAGTATCTCTTTGTAAAATAGAAATACTACCCCTGCCATGAAGAGAAAAAGGAAGCTATAGATAATAATATGAATATCGGTCATGGTCGCTGCTTGTCCATAAAGATAGGCAGCAATTCTCCTAAATTCCTTGGGATGAGAGAATTGGATATAGCTTGCCAAAGTGATACCAATACCAAAAAACGAAGAGAGGACAAAACACAAAGCAGCATCCTGCCGCACCCCTGCTTTTTTACTTAACCACTCCACAGTGAGCAGTCCAAGAAAAGCTGTGGCAAAAGCTCCCACGAGTACGGGGAAGCCAAATGCGTCGGCATCGGTTAAAAAAGAAGCTAAAAGAGCAACGGCCAACGTCACTCCCGGATAAGAGGCATGAGAAAGGGTTTCCCCTATGAGCGTTCGTTTGGTGACAAATACTAAGACGCCAGCTATAGCGCTAAAAAGACTCATGAGAAGGGTTGCAATGGTAGGACCTCGCAGCACTGGATCGGAAAAAAAAGAGATCAGATCGGTGTTCACTTTTTCTCTCCTGGAAAGCCTTGATATTTATCTTTTAAAAGTCGAGCTACCCGATCGATCAATTGTGTATCGTGACCATAGGTCCTTTGGATCATTTCAGGAGTAAACACCTCTTCCACTTCTCCTGCTCCCACTACGCTTTGGTTGAGAAACACCACCCAGTCGAAGATCTCAGGGATACTCGACAAATCGTGGTGAACGACAAAAATCGTCTTGTTTTCGCTTCTCAAACGGAAAAGGAGTTCTATGATCACCTTTGTCGAGCAGACGTCGATTCCCACAAAAGGTTCATCCAAGAAATAGATATCGGCCTCTTGCGCCAGTGCGCGTGCCATAAACACCCGTTGCTTCTCTCCTCCTGAAAGGGCGTTGATCTGTCTTTTTGCATAGCGATCCATGTCGACCTCTTTGAGGCGAGCGAAGGCCTTTGCGCGGTCTTCGCTATTTGGCATGCGGAACAGCCCTCTTTTTCCATAACGGCCCATCAAAACGAGCTCAGAGACAGTAATGGGAAAATCCCAATCGACATTTTCCTTTTGGGGAACATAGGCAATTTCTCCTCGCATCTCCTTAAAAGGGAGGCCGTAAAATGAGACTTTCCCCGAAGTCGGTTTAACGAGATTCAAAACGGCTTTTATCAATGTGCTTTTACCTGCTCCATTAGGTCCGGCAATCGCCACCATCTTTCCCTTAGGGATAGAAAATGAAACATCCCAAAGCACTGGTGATTTTTCATAATTGACGAAGAGATTTTCGACGAGAAGGGCCGGTTCGTTCATTGCGACAATTCCTCAATAATAATAGCTGCGTTCCGCTGAATCATATGAAAATAACCACCCGTTTCTTCTCCGCACACATCTCCTTGAAGCGGTTCTTTTGCAAGTCGAAGGAGAAGTCCTTTTTCATTACCAGCAACAAGGATTTTCTTCAGTGAATCGCGGCTGAGATTAGATTCGGGAAATAAGACGTGAATATTCAGCTTTTCGACATGAGATAGTATAGCATAGATATCCCCAATGCCAAGCTCCGATTCAGGGGCAAGCCCTTCGGGAGAAGCCACGCGGGTCCGCCATCCATCACTGCTTTTCTCTTCGGCTGTTGTGAGGTATCTTCTTCCAAAATAATTAAATGCATCGTGGGTCGTCACGAGATACCGCTTAGCCGGAGGGATGTTCTGAATGGCTAAAAAGATTTTATTATCTTCGGCGACGATCTTTTGTCTCAACTTCTCTCCATTTTCTCGAAAATAAGCTTTGCTCGGAGGATCTAATTGACTTAAAGCCTCCACGATAGGATCTATTGTTTTCGCCCAGAGGGTAAGATCCATCCAGATATGGGGATCGTATTGCCCATCGATCACAAGCACCGCAGAAGGTGTCTCTTTTAATAAGATTTCGCCGATAGCGATCGCTTTTGGGTTCTTCTCGAGATTGCTTCGCAAGGAGTAGCCATGTTCCAACCCAAGCCCATTATATAAAATAAGATCGGCTCGAGCGAGTTTCTCATCATCGCCTTTCACCAGTTCATAAGAATGAGGATCGAGGTCGCCTCGGATGAGCGGAAGGACATCCACTCTCTCCCCTGCAATACTTCTAGCTATATCCAAAATGATCGTAGTAGTAGTGAGGACTTTATACTTTCCGTTTTCGCTGTGCCATGCAGCATCGCTCGTAGAGAAGCTGTTTTTTTTGCAGCCCGCAAAGGAAAAAATAAAACCTAAACATACCGATACTACAACTAGATATCTCATCTTGTGACCTCATTCCCAAGTTTGTTTATCAAATGGATATATCCCTTGCGAACCTTCTGATAAGAAGTAGAAAGTTGCATAGGGACAATTTTTTTGAATGAGATTAAAGCTGTAATCTCTTTTCTTGCCATCTTTATCGTCCCCCCTGAAAAGAGAATGGAAAGGCATTTATATATTTCACTATTAAATTGTAATCGAGAGAAATTGTACGTCATATATCGTTTCGAATCAAAATCTTTATCTTTTCCATAGTTTAATTTTATTCGTATTGCACAAAATTACATTTCTTCTTAAACTCGCGCAAATGTCGAAAAAAATTTGTGTTACAGACCAAGATGTCTACTCAAATTGAAAACAGAGACTTGGCAATATAGAAGAATAAAATTTTTAGTTTACATTCAAAAAGAGGATTTTATGACCCTTACAAAAGATGATTATAAAGTGAAAACATCAGATGAATTAGAAAAGTTGGTGGGACAGGCCATCACAAAAATTAAAGGAAAAAATGAAAACGATCTTTGTAAATTTCTACCTGGGCCAAAAGGGGGATACATGCATCACTTTACTCTGCAGAAATTGAAGCATGCAGATCCTGTTCTCCTCACCTCTTTAATTGAAGAATTTATTACTCGCGTCGACGCTCCTATTGCTCTCGATCCAAAACCACGTGCTCCTCGCGGTTCACGCAAAAAGAGAGATGTCGTCAGTTTTACTCGTGGAGATATCGAAAAAGTTTTAGAATTAGCCCGTCGGTTTGGCGATAAAGATCTCATTGCCAAATTTAGTCCCAAACTCTCCTTCCCAGCTTTAAAAAGAGAATTGATCCGAAAAATCCGCAAAAATGAGGTCGATCAAACTCTTTGGAACTCTTATGTTGAAATTATTAATGCCACACAAGGGGGTCAAGGAAAAGGTGAAAATTAATTTTTTAAATTAATTTCAATGAATTACTATTTTCCTTGCAATTCGCAATTGCTTTGTTATAATTGGTGTTTTATTAATTTTTGCCATTCAATGTGAGGCACAAATCTATGTCAAAAGAAACCAAACAAGAGTTTGGAAAATGGCGTTCCTTTTTATGGCCCATTCATAATTATGAACTGAAGAAAGTGTTGCCGATGTTTCTGATGTTCTTTTGCATCTCTTTTAACTACACAATTTTAAGAGATACAAAAGATACTCTGATCGTCACAGCACCTGGGTCTGGAGCCGAAGCTATTCCTTTTATTAAGGTTTGGCTTGTAGTACCTTGCGCGATTCTGTTTATGCTCATCTACGCAAAGTTGAGCAACATTCTAAGTAAACAGGCGCTATTTTATGCAGTGATTACCCCCTTTCTCATCTTTTTCATACTTTTTCCGACGGTGCTCTATCCATTCCGCGAACATATGCACCCTACGACGATGGCGGATACTTTGCAGGCGGCCTTGCCTGAAGGTTTGATGGGATTGGTAGCTATCTTACGAAACTGGACATTCGCGTTGTTCTATGTTCTTGCAGAACTCTGGGGAAGCGTGATGCTCTCTCTGATGTTCTGGGGATTTGCCAATGAGATTAGCCGAGTGAACGAAGCGAAGCGGTTCTATTCTCTTTTTGGGATTGGAGCTAACCTCGCCCTCGTCGTTTCCGGTCCTTGCATTATGCTCGTCTCTAACATCAGAAGACATGTTCCAGAAGGGGTCGATGCTTGGGGAATTTCCTTGAATTTCCTCATGTCGCTCGTCGTGATTGCAGGTCTTATCACTATCGCTTCTTACTGGTGGATGAATAAGCACGTCTTGACCGACCCACGCTTCTACGATCCAGCAGAACAAGTCAAAAAGAAGAAAGAAAGGCCAAAAATGTCGATGAAAGAGAGCTTCCTCTACCTCGCCCGTTCGCCTTATATGGGCTGCCTAGCAATGCTTGTGTTGGCCTACGGCGTTTGCATCAATATCATTGAAGTGACCTGGAAAAGCCAATTAAAGTTGCAATTCCCCAATTCAAATGACTACAGCACCTTTATGGGCTTCTTCTCGTTCTCAACGGGTATCGTCACGGTCTTAATGATGCTCTTCGCAGGAGGCAATATTATCCGCCGCCTTGGATGGGGTTTTGCCGCTTTGATGACTCCTGTTGTCTTATTGGCCACCGGGATGATCTTCTTTGGCCTGGTCATGTACCGAGATAACTTAACAGGGCTCATTGCCATGTTTGGAACTTCTCCATTAATGCTAGGAGTCGTCGTGGGCATGGTGCAGAATATCATGAGTAAATCGTGCAAATATTCGCTCTTCGACCCGACAAAAGAGATGGCTTATATTCCCCTGGATCAAGAATCGAAAGTCAAAGGAAAAGCAGCTATCGACGTCGTGGCCGCCCGCCTCGGCAAAAGTGGAGGTTCACTGGTACAACAAGGTTTATTGGTGGCTTTTGGCACACTGGCAGCCATCACTCCCTACCTTGCCGTGATTCTGTTCGTGGTCATCGCCGTCTGGATCTTTGCCGCAAGAGCACTCAATAAGCAGTTCTTGGCTCTCACCACCAAGCCTGCAGAGCCTGCTCTCGAAACCGTCAAAGCCTAAGCTTTGCATCGAGCAATGTGCTTCGAAAAACCCTTCTTAGTCTTAAGAAGGGTTTTTTTTTGCCTAATTTGACAACTTCAAATTAAATTTGTTAAAATTTTCGATTAAGAAAAAAATCTTATATCGATATGACACCGATACCTGCATCTTCACACAACAAACCTTCTTTTAACCAAACGACTATACCTCCAACGGAGCGGCAAGAGGAGGCCTCAAGCCCGGAAAAAGAGGAAACGATTGAAAGGATTGCCGATATCGTTCGGATAGCTGATATATGCGTTACTTTGGAAGAAAATGCCCAGGCTCTCTATAAAGATGGGCATTTAAAAGAAGCTGCCTGTGCTTATGAGCAAGTGCATGCGATTTTGCGCAAAAGCTACCCCTCTTCCTGTATCAACAGCTTGTATAAGGCTATTGAGATTTATCAAAAGCTCGATCAAAGGGAAAAAGTAATCACTCTTTTTATCGAACTCGCCGCCTTTTCTCTTGAGGATAAACAAGTAGAAAAGGCGCAGGGAATAATAAGGCAACATATTTTACCATCCCCTCTTTGTCCTAAAGACTCAGCTATTCTTTTGAACAATATAGCCATTTATTTTTTAGAAAACGAACGACAAGAAGAGGCGTTTTATTATTTCCAAAAAGCAGAGGAGAGAGTCAAAGCGTTAAAAACAACCGCACAAGACGACTCTCTAAAGCGTCTAAAATTTAACATTTCCAAGGGACAAGCTGATATCTTAGTACGTTCTGGCTGTCTCCATGAAGGGTTAACTAAAAAAAGAGAGTTATTAGACATTCTAAAAACTCTTCCCGATACGAGATCCCACCCTATCACAGAAGCGGCGCTTAGGAGAGAAATTGGGTTGCTGCTCATAGGATTTAACAAATACAAAGAAGCGCTCCAATTTTTCAATGAGGGTTTGTTATTAGAGCAAAGAAGCCACCCTGAAGGACACCCGGATATAGGTCACTCTTTAATCTGCATCGGCAATGCGCAGGAATTACTCGGCCGACCTGAAGAAGCTTGCGAGGCCTATCAAAAGGGGGTGGCGATCTCACGGAAATTCTCTAAGGCCGACCGCCATCTATTAAATTATCTCATGGTCGTTGCCAATTTCATGAAAGGCAAGGAAGTCTCCCAAGCCAAAGAAATGTATAGAGAAGCATTGGAAATGGCGCAATCGCTTGGTTGCTCGAAAGAAGAATTTTATATTCGCCAGCAGTTAGGAGATATTCTACGTAGCGAGCACGACTATTCCCAAGCAAAGGCGGTCTACCAAGAAGCTCTTCGATTATTAGA
>JBIOXR010000119.1:0-6309 GCA_044869735.1 Chlamydiales bacterium | reverse complement strand
GAAAAAAGCTACAACGAGCCGCCTGATGAAAGCGATTCTATTCACAAAAAATAGAACGCTAGAGCTGAAGGAGGTAAACAAGCCTCGTCCCCAACGAGGTGAAGTGGGAATAAAAATTTGTGCCTGTGGCATTTGCCGCACCGACCTCCACATCTTCGAGGGAGATCTGCCTCCTCCCCATTTCCCTCGCATCCTTGGCCATCAGATCGTCGGAACCATTGAGGAACTCGGCGAAGGAGTGACTCAATTTAAAAAGGGAGAGCGAGTAGGAGTTCCTTGGTTGGGGCAAAGTTGTGGAAAATGTGAATTCTGCCTCTCGGGACGTGAAAATCTTTGCGATTATGCCGTTTTTACCGGTTATCAAAAAGATGGGGGATTTGCTGAATACACCGTTGCTGATGCTCGTTTTATTTTTCCTCTTCCCACCCGCTACTCCGATACTCAAATTGCCCCTCTCCTTTGTGCAGGGTTTATTGGTTATCGCGCTTTGAAAGCGACTGGTTTTCTCTCTCTTCCATGGGTAAAGAAACTCGGATTTTATGGCTTTGGTTCTTCAGCGCATATCGTGGCTCAAATTGTCGCCCATCGCGGGGGCGAAGTTTATGCCTTTACACGACCTGGAGATAAAAAGGGGCAAGCGTTTGCAAAAGAGATGGGGGCGGTTTGGGTAGGAGATGTAAACTCTTCCCCTCCTCTCCTCGATGCGGCAATTCTTTTTGCTCCTGCTGGGGAGTTAGTCCCTCAAGCACTACAAGCAGTTAAAAAAGGGGGGAAAGTTGTCTCAGCCGGCATTCATATGACCGATATCCCCTCCTTTCCCTATCGGATTCTTTGGGAAGAGCGGAGCCTCTCCTCGGTGGCTAACCTTACGCGTCAAGATGGAGAGGAATTTTTGGCAATAGCCGATGAGTTCGATATCAAAACACAAATCGCTCTCTACCCTCTTGAAAAAACGGCCGAAGGTTTACAAGACCTCAAACAGGGACACTTTAAAGGATCTGCTGTTGTGAAATTGTATAGTCGATTCAATTGAAAAAGGCCAGCTTCTTTCGAGCCGGCCTCATGAAATATTACGCTTGTTTTACAACGTAAAAAAGAGTGAAGGGGTGGTGGGCGATGTAGTTTTTATCTAGTCTCATCTCGCCTTCTTTGCGAGAAGAGATAAATGCCGTCCATTTAGGTTCGGAATAGAATCGAGGGCGCTCGATTTTTTTCACCTTTAATCCAGCCTCTTTCAAAGTAACAAGGTATTCTAATTCAGAATGATAATAGCTTGCTGCGGAAGCCCCAGGGATTTTTCTATACACTTTTTCACCCATCTGGAGATCTCTTTCATCTGTAACAAGAGTAAGTTGCCCGTCGCGCTTGACGAAAGTGGCGCGGAGCACTTCGTTCAATTCTCCTAACTTCGATAAAATCTGCGACTCGTCATCGGCAGAAGTTATTTTTGCTAGTACCTCATCTATGTGTTTATTAACGCCTTCTGTCGCCATAGAGCCATCGGTGAAGACAACATCAAACGAAGCTGGAGCAGCAACGACGGCTTCTCCTCCAATTTTTAACACTCTGGAAAGTTCTTCAAAATGTTTGCCCAAGCCTATTTGCCAACACCCTTCTTCGGAATGGAGAATATGGATGGTAGAAGGAAGGTTAGAGCTGACATTGATACTCATTGCCCTGTCAAAGAGGGCTGCTTGGTAGGGCAGGGCTGCAACATCTCCTTCTTGTAGATCGACATTAGATTCGACCCCAGCTTTTACGACGGCCTCTTTGGCCATCGACAACATAGGTGAACGTACATCGATACCAAAAACTCTGGCTCCATTTTTTGCAGCTATAATGGCGCGAGCTGCAGAGCCGCAACCAGAATCAAGTACCGTTTTTCCGGCACATTCTTTAAGATAATCGACACAAAATGGGTCGAGGAAAAGGGCCTCATCGGGGCATTTGCCCATATTGGCATAGGCGATGCTTATTTCTTTACCCGATGTTGAAGAGGTCTCTTCAGCAAAAATGGTTGTAGAAATAGCGAGCAAAAAAACGGGAACTAATTTCAACATATTTGCGCTCCTTAAAAGGAAATTTCTCTGAGATGAGAATACTCTTTTGTACAAATAGCTGCTACAGGAAAAGAAAATCATTAATTCTTCTTTTTATTTTTATTTTTATCTTCTCTTCTTTAAGTGGAGAGATCATCGAATCTTGGGACTTGGATCCCCTTTTTGAGATCGAAGAAGAACTCACGCCGGAAGATCTCCTCATCTTCGATGTCGACCATACTTTGATTTTAGAAAAAGACCTCGTCTTGCGTCCCTGCCGACGCAACTGTCTCGACAAACTCCTCGAGATGCATGGAGAAACCGACCCGGTAAGACGGCAAAAACTCATCAGCATTATAATACTTCAAAAAGAGGTCGAGCTGATCGATCCCAACAGTGCATTATTCATTAAAGCACTCCAACAAAAAGAAATTAAAGCCATGGCTCTTACTGCCATGAAAACAGGTCCTATTGGATTGATTGACCGAGTCGAAAAATGTCGGATTGCAGAACTCGCTGCGCTCGGCATCGATTTCCGCACCTCATTTCCCAATGTGGCAACTCTCTATTTTGATTTTCTTCCCCATCCCTATTCTCCTCCCCTCTTTTATCAAGGAGTGCTCTTTTCGTCTTACTATTCCAAAGGACAGGTCCTATGGGCCTTCCTTGAAACTATTCAATTTAAGCCGCGCCAAGTAATTATGATCGATAATAGCTATGCTTATCTCAAATCGGTGGAAAATACTCTGGTCAAAATGGATATCCCCTTTTTAGGCATTCATTATAAACAATGGCTCCAACTTCCCTTCAAATGTAACGAAGAGATTGCTCGCTTCCAGGTCCGCTACCTCATTCAACACGAAAGATGGTTAAGCGATCAAGAAGCCCAGCGCTTAATGTTGCAATTGATTAAATAACGTCCCCTCTGTTATTTTTCTTTTCTTTTTCAAACTTTAATGGAGTAAATATATGATTAAAGAATTTGGTCTAGCCTGGATTAGTGTATCCAATGTAGCAAAAGCTAAAAAATTCTTTGTAGAAAAGTTGGGCCTACGCCTCTCAACCGAAGATAAAGAAAACAACTGGGCTGAACTCTCCTCTCCCGATGGAGGCGCCATCTTAGGGCTTGCGAAAGATGAAGAGCTCATCGAAGTCGGAAGCAACGCAGTAGTGACCTTCACCGTAGATAACCTCGAGCAAACCAAAGCAGAACTCCAAAAAAAGGGCGTCCGCATGCTCGGCGATATCATGGAAATCCCCAACCACGTCAAACTCCAACACTTTGTCGATGACGACGGCAACAACTTCCAACTCGTCGAACTCTTAGGTTAGGTTAAATTCTTATCGTGGCGTTGAAGCCGAGAGTGAGTTCGTCGATGAAGCACCCCTCGAGAGTGAGAGCCATGGCTCGGCAAGGGAGGTAGGTAACCCCTAAGGTACAACCGATCGATTGTTTGTTCTTAAGGTCGGAAAAGCGAGTTGAGATCGGCCCAATATCGATAGGTGCATCGAGTTTGGCAATCTTCACTTTTGACCATTTGAGGTTCGCAAAGGGGAAAAAGGTTCCCCAACAAAAGGAAGTGCCAAGAGCCACCGTTCCTTCGCGGTAGGGAAGGTGAGCAGAGTGAGAGAGGTAGAGGGTAAGGCTTTCTCCAAGAGAGACGAGAAAAATATGGGGATTGGTGCCGAAAATTTCTCCCTCGAGGCCCACATAAAACGACTTACATCGGAAAAGGGTGATTCTACCTCCAATGCTCCAGGAGGTATCGGTTCCCGTTTCGATCAGCAAACGAGAACCTGAAGGCCCTCCGAAAATAGAGGCATTTCCCTCGAGTGCAAAACGGGCGGCGCCAAAAGTGCCAAAGAGATCTAGCCATTCAAAGTAGTTGAGCGTGAGAACAGCGGTGTTATTCGCCATGGAAAAATCTTCAAAATCTTTTCCGTTGTCGTCCGTTTCAAAGGCACGCTGATATACAAAATTTCCTTTATAGCCTACGCGTATGCTCACTCTCTCCCACCAATCGACACAGCAAGGATTACCCGTCCCGCAGCAATTAATCCAGCGATCCCAAAAAACTCCGTCGCAAATCAAGGAAGCTTCGGCAGGATTACCAACTGGCAAGGCGAAAAGCGAGGAAGAAAGGAGAAGAAAAAATAAAACACTTTTCAGCATATCAAAAAAAACCCCCAACCGGGGTTTTCCGGCTGGGGTAAGTATGTGAGGTAAGTATGAAAAGCAGGTTATGGCCTGACATCTCTTATTCTAGCAAAAGCCATGCCAAACTAGTGCCCTTAGAACCGAACCTGACCGTTGACGTAGACAGCTTTTTCACTTCCCCAACGCCCTTCCAGAGTCATGCTTGCCTGATTGCAATCGACAAGAGACACTCCAACGGCGTATCCCCAGAGTTTTTTATTCTCCAAGTTGTGTAAGAAGATGCTAGCTCCTTCCTCATCGGGAAATATAATCTCTCTATTCTCCATCGAAGCTTTTGCCCATGACCACTTTACGGCAATATAGGGAACGAACAGATTGATTTTATAAGAAACGCCCAAACCCACCTGCCATTCGCGGTACCGGAGAGAAATATCATCAGGATAGACGCTAAAAGTGGCGCTATGAGTGATGCGGGTGATCTTTGGCTCTGCACGGAAATATTGCCCTTCCAGACCGACGCCCCAGCAACCACACTCAAATAAGGTAGCCCTTGTTCCAATGCTCCAGGAGAAATGGGTTTCTGTTTTTATTTCAAGCCTTCTTCCATCTAATTCGAGATTATTGTAAGAACCAGCGTTGGTATCGATGAATAGATTCGTCGCCCCCAAAGTAGCGAAGAGGTCGAATTGATTAAACATGTTAAGAGCAAGATAACCGGCATTGGTAAAAATCTCTGTATGTTCTATGTCATCGCCTTGGGGATCATCGAACTCTAAATGGCGGTTGAAGACATAATCTCCATAAAATCCCACGCGGACGGAGAAAATATCGCACCACGAGGTGCAAGGATCGCAAAAAAAATCCCAGACATCTGTGCAACAATCCCCTTCCCAAATTAGACCATTGCAAAGCAACGAAGCATCTAATGGGTTTCCCACAGGTAAGGCATAAGCTGACCCACCGGCCAAAAACGTAAGAGTCACAACGATCAGTTTTTTCATGATGTTCCTCCAAGAATCTCTCGCAACAAACAAGCAGCTTCTATGCCAATAATTGAAAAATTTGTTACAGTAAGAGACGGGGGATACATGCAATGAAAAAAAAGATCTGGGTTATCGTAGCTAGCAGAGCCCTAACGAAAATCTACTCTGCAGAAAATGGGTCTCTTCAAGAGATCAAAGTGCTAGAGCATCCTGAAAGTCTCCTTAATAACCGCGATTTAACCTCCGACGGTTATGGGAGAAATCACAATCGTTTTGGCCACGGCACCGCAGGAATGGATGAAAAATTCCCCCCTAAAATAAGAGAGGCGATGAGTTTTGCCAAACAAATCATACAATTCATCGAAGAGGCGCACAACAAAGGGGAGCTCGACAAAGTGCACATCATTGCTCCTCCTGCTTTCCTCGGTTACTTGCGGGAGCACTACGGCTCGACAATTCCTCGCATCCTAGGCACCGAAGTCGACAAGGATCTACTCTTATATGGGCCCAAAGAGATTCGAGAATATCTTCCCCCGGTTCTCTAATGGAACCCAAAGGCAACGGTTTTAAGTGGCTGGTATGGTCATTAGCCGCTCTCTTCTATTTTTATGAATATTTAATTCGCGTTGCCCCCTCTGTCATGGTGGAATCGCTCATGCAGAGCTTTCAGGTGAATGCCGAGGCGATAGGAGTGATCGCTGCCTTTTATTTTTACGCTTATGCCCCGATGCAACTCGTCGCTGGGGTGATGCTCGATCGATTTGGAGCACGGCTCCTCTTGGGTCTTTGCTCTCTCGTTGGAGGGTTGGCTGTCATTGGATTTGGCCTATCCACCCATCTCATCGAAGCAAAAATTGCCCGTTTCTTTGTGGGTTTAGGTTCATCATTTGCCTTTGTCGGTATGCTCTACCTCACCTCGCACTGGTTTCCGTTAAAAACCAGGGGCACGCTCATTGGCCTCGCCAATTCCATTGCCATGATTGGCGCTTTTGCCGGAGAAGGGCCAGTGAGTCTTGCCGACGACCGCATCGGATGGCGCCATACTCTGGTCATTCCAGGGGCTGCTGGCCTCGTCCTCTCCTTCTGTCTCTTATTGACGGCGCGGCATAAACCCCCTTTTCCTGAAACC
>JBIOXR010000118.1:0-30137 GCA_044869735.1 Chlamydiales bacterium | reverse complement strand
CCAATATTAAAAATATTGGGTCACTTACGATCGATCAAGTCCGGGAGCTTTGGCGCAGTGAAAATGTTCCTTTTCAACCTGAATCAACTATAATATCTTTTAACTTAAGCATTCTAAGACGTGATGGGCGGCGCGTTCGCTGGGGTTGCTCTCGGAGAGGTGTTGCTTGAGCTCGCGGCAAGAGGCGATGCAAGAGGCGCGCAGTGCGGCGTTTGAAAAAAGTCTTTCAGCTTCGTATTTCATCTCTTGGGAAGATAAGCGCAAATGGACAAACTCGGGGAAAACCTCGCGGTTGCAGATGAGGTTAACGAGAGAAATGAAGGGGAGCCGGATGCGAAAGAAATGGCGAACGAGGAAGTAGTTCAATCGGGTGAGTTGATAAAATACGACAGTAGGCGTTTCGAAAAGGGCAAGCTCTAAAGTAACTGTTCCCGAAGTGGCTAAAGCAAGAAACGCCTCTTTCATGAGCTCGTAGCGGAAGACTCCTTTTACATAGAAACAGGGGAGTTGAGCGGGGACGAGCTGCTGGATCAAGGGAAGAAGCCTATCATCGGCTACCGAAATGGCTACGGCGAGAGGGGGGTTTTTTTGAAGAAGCGAGAGAGCCACGTCTATTTGAAGTGGGAGGTTGTGGGCGATCTGTTCTTTACGGCTGCCTGGAAAAATGGCGATGAGGTCTTTGCCTTGATACGTGGGATCTCTCCATTGGGGAACAAATTGATGCGCGGTCGTAGCTTGCGCTAAAGGATGACCGACATATTCGACTTTGAGTTTCGTCTTTGAAAAATGGGCCTTTTCAAAGGGCAGGATGGAGAGGAGAAGGTCGTGTGTTTTGGCTAAAGTGTAAGCTCTTTTTTTCTTCCACGCCCATACGGTGGGAGCGACGTAATGGATAATCTTTCCTTTATAGCCCCCTCTTCTCAATGCCTTGGCCAACATCATATTAAAGACGGGATAGTCGATTAGAAGGACGGCTTTGGGAGGAAAGGCAAGAAGATGGCGTTTTAATGTATGGAATTTTTTTATGAGAGGGAAAAGTGCTTTTAAAACTGCTGAGAAGCCCATGACGCAAAATTCTTCGGTGTGCATGAGAGGGATGAGTCCCTCTTCTCTCATTTTTTTACCACCCACGCCATAGATGGAAAGGGAGGGGTCTTTTTTTTTCAGAGCAGAGATCAATCCTCCTCCCAACGCATCGCCACTAACCTCTCCTGCAAAAAGAAATAGATCCCTCTTCATTTGGGCTCCTTATGGGAGATCTCGTAGCGAAGCTGCCGCCTTCGCATCCATAAGACGACAAACATGTCGGCAATTGGCGCAATGGCCCTGTTAAAAAGATGGTATTTGCTTTTGCCCTTGGTCCGTGGACGGTGATTTACGGCGATCTCTTTGACGGAAAAACCCTCAATTTGAAATAGAGCGGGAAAAAAGCGGTGCATCCCGTGATAGAGCTTTATTTTTTCTAGGGCTCCTTTTCGAAAAAGCTTGAGAGAGCATCCCGTATCGTGGACGTTATCTTGGCAAAGTCGGCTGCGGATCGAATTAGAAATAAACGAGATGATTTTTTTTTGCCAAGGGTCAATCCTGTTTTGCCTCCACCCGCAGATTAAATCGGCCTTTTCTTTTTCTTTCACTAGATGAGGGATATCGGCAGGATCGTTTTGCCCATCTCCATCGAGAGTAATAATATACTCTCCTCGCGCTGCCTCAAACCCTGCGGCAAAAGCGCTCGATTGCCCAAAATTGCGAGTAAAAGAGACGACGCGCACCTCTTTCTTTTGCTTAGATAAACCGAGGAGAAGAGAGAGAGTATTATCTTTCGATCCATCGTCAATGGCAATGAGCTCCCAAGGGGAAGCCAGTTTTTCCATGACGGGTGCTAACTCCTCGAAAAGGGGAAGGATGTTTTTCTCTTCGTCTTTGAAGGGAATGATCACGGAATAGGTAATACTTCTCATAATAATGCCATTTTATTTTTAAGCCATTGTATCCCCTCGTCAAAGATGGGAGGTAGAGTCCCATGACCTTGATGGCCTACAGAAGGAGTCAAAATGAGTTCTACTTCACATGCTCTCGCTTTGTGTTCATAGACTGTGTCGGCCATATGGCGAATAAATTGGTAGCAAGCATCTGTATGCACGCGCGTGTCGCGGTTGCCGATGTAAAAACGGAGATTTTTTAAGTGCAGGAGTTCTGTGGAAAGGTGAGTGAGGTCAAATGCGTCCGTAGCAATTTCGAGATCGATAAACTCTTTGGTTCCATGTAGGCGAGTGAGAGGCGCAAACCCAAGTAGGTAGTGGAGTCTCTTCACTCTTGCAGCGATATGGGTGGCGATAAATCCGCCGCGCGAAAGGCCCACAGCGGCCATGGGATGTGCCAGGACTAACCCTTCCTCGACAAGCCATGAAATGGCTTCTACAACTTGGTCGAAAAAAGGAGAGAGGAAATCTTCTCCTGCGACAAAACGTTCTGCCCAATGCTGCATTGCCTCTACTTTATCGAAATTGTCTCCATGGAAGGGGAGATCGAAAGAGAAGACGCGAACAGGAAGGTCGTTAAAGGAAGTGGCTGGTTGATTGTAAGGGGGAAGAGTTAGGCTCTCTTTACCAGAAAGGGCGAAATAAAAAAGAGCGGGCAAGGCACCATTTTCTCTTTTTGGACCTGTGAAATAAAGGCGGGTATTTTTATTTGTTGTGAGAGTGTTCACTCCATAGCTCCCTTTCTACTTGCGTTTTTCCACCACTGATAAGATTTAAACAGAGGATGGTGCACGAGAGAGCGGATCTTGAGGAAAGTAAGGGCGAGGGGAAATTCCCTCTGTCTTAAAATACGGGTGCGGAGAGGGGTTTTTTTATCTAGAGGAGTAAGGCGATATTGCATGTGGTTAATGGCATGGGCAAGAAGGCGTAGGCGCCTTGGAAAATGGGAGAAGGCTTTGACGATTAGATCGTCAATGAGAGAATGGGACATCTCCATGATTTCTCCCATGTGTGGATATCGTTGTTGCTCGTTGTAATAGGTGGCGACTTTTTCATCGAGAAGGGGAAAAATAAGAGCCGCAGTTAAAACGGCTCGATCGAGGGGAGCTTTCTGATTCATGGCATCCGTTGCCCTAAGATAGGTATAGAGCAAATCTTTGCTCTCCTTGAGAAAATAGGGGGCTAAATTCGGAAAGAGCATGGGTAAGATTTCCGATTCGACCAGCAACCGAAAAAACCGCTCTCCACTGCCCGATTCGAGCATCCTCAAAATCTCTTCTAAAACCCGGGCAGGAGAGCTTTTGACGATATCTTGGCGACAATTTTTTAAAGCGTCAAGAGCCTCTTCTTGAATGTGGAAGCCAAACCGCGCTCGAAATTTCAGCATGCGGATCATCCGGACGGGATCTTGCTTGAATCGCACTTGCGGATCGCCAATGGTGCGCAAAAGGTGTTTTTTTAGATCTTCGAATCCTCCGACATAGTCTATAATTTCATGGTTTCTAGGATCGTAAAAAAGTCCATTAATTGTAAAATCGCGCCTCAGGACATCTTCCTCAGCATTTCCCCAAATATTATCTCTCGTGATGAGATCGACCTGTATGGGATCGCCAGCGCGAAAAGTTGAGACTTCAATGATCTCTTTACCAAACAGGACGTGAGCAAGACGAAAACGCCTTCCAATCAAGATACATCGAGAAAAAAGTTTTTTGATTTCTTCAGGTCGCGCAGAAGTAGAAATATCGAAATCTTTCGGACGGTGATGCATCAAAAGATCGCGTACCCCACCTCCAACTAGGTACGCCTCATAGCCTGCTGAATGGAGGCGATCGAGGACAAAAAGGGCATTTTTATCGACAAGGGCATTGTGAATGTGGTGGTCGTTCGAGGTGTAAGTTTTTGGTTCCAAGCTGAATTTTTAAATTATTTTACTTTCAGGGCAATATACCATGTCCCTACAAAAAGCGCTCTTGAATTTTCTCTACAATAGAGGGGAATTTTTCATTTGCAAAGTACTTATTCCTAATGTCTTCATAACTTTTCATGTCGTAAATTTTGTCGATGGGAAAAGCATCGGTTAAAGACGTGTACAACATTTTTTTACCCCCCCTTTTTACGAGGAAATCTTCTATCTTACTCAAAGGTACCGGACCTCTACCATAGAGGCCAATATTGAGATAAAAAGGGGAGTCTCCATAGTGGGGTGAAAAGAGCTGGGGAAGAGTCGTCCCTTTAATAGGGCAAAGCCATAGAGAGAAGGGCTTTGCAACTTCGATGAGAAATGCGATGGCTTCTCCCCCTTTTTCGAGAGGAAAATAGAAATCTTGAATAGTGAAGAGACTTTTTTGAAGCGAAGGGGGGAGTCTATGCCAAAGCCCATAGAGACGATGGCTTGAAAAAGCCCAGCCAAAGAGAGCTAAGAAAAAAGGGGAAGGAGGTGGCCGCGGTTTCAGTTCATCGCGGAAAGTGGGGGAATCATAGAGATGCAAAAAAAGGCGCGCCATCTGTGGAATCGAGGAGAGATACTGCCCCATCCAAAAAGCACCATGGTCATAACGAAAAAGATAATCGCCTATTTCCATATAGGCTTTAGAAGGGAGGGTGGCAGAGCAAACGTGGGAATAATACCACGGATGCCATCCTCTTTTTTGTCTGATTTGGGGAAGAGGAGGTTTCTCCTCTTGCATGTTACCACTTGCAAGGACGAAGTGATCCGGTTTAGTTGCGACTCCATCGAGAAAATCGATGGGTTGTTCTTTTTTCTCTTGAAAACATCGAATAGCATCCTCAGGTGTAGCGAAAGAGTCAAAGGTAAGTTCTACAAATTTTTTAACAGAAGAGAGTTTGAGAGTGACAGCAGTGAGAATGGCCAATGTCCCTAAAGAACCGCTTAGAGCATAAAAGAAGTCTGCATGATCCTTTGCCGATGCGGTGATGCATTCTCCATTGCCAAGAATGGCCTCTATTTCTAAACAGGTATCAAAAAATTCTCCAAAGCGAAACGAGGAGCTTTCAACGGCAGCTCCTGTTACAGCTCCACCTACTGTGATAGTTTTGAATTCAGGGACAACTTGTGGGAGGCAACCAAATTTAAGAGTTTGATTGCAAAGCGCTTCAAATGTGATTTCGGGTTCTACAATTGCTATTTTTTGGAGGGGGTCAACGGCAAGGATATGAGTAAAAGAAGAGAGGGAGAGAGGCTCTGTGTTCGTCTTATATCGCTTTTGCCGCAGTGTGTGGTTGCTAGTTCTAGAGAGGGAGATTTTCCCCTTTGTTTTTTTTAGAACCAATTGGAGAGCTGCAACTCGTCTTAAATGAGCACTAAAGTACCTCATGCTTATTATTATAAAAATCCTTGGTATTTCTTTCGAAATCCTTTTTCCAAAAACGAAGCCTAGCATATAGTCTTGAAAAAAGTGGTTTTTTAGTGAAGCAAAAGCTTTTTGGGACAGATGGTGTCAGGGGAAGGGCAAATAAGTTTCCCATGACAGCTGAGATCGCCCTTGCACTTGGACGGGCAACCGCTTTGCTCCTCAGAAAAGGCGATGGCAAATTTCGAGTCGTGATTGGAAAAGACACCCGCCTTTCTTGTTATATGTTTGAAAATGCCCTCATCGCCGGTCTTTGTTCTATGGGAGCTGATACGTTGATGGTGGGTCCTTTGCCGACGCCTGGGGTTGCCTTTATAACCCGCGCTTATCGTGCCGATGCTGGCATCATGATCTCGGCGTCACATAATCTTTTTTACGATAATGGAATTAAAATTTTCACTTCTGATGGATTTAAGCTCCCCGATGAGTTGGAAGAGCAAATGGAAATGATGATCGGACAGAACGCGTTCGACAAATACCTACCCCTCGATAGTGAATTGGGAAAAAATACTCGGATCGCAGACGCTGATGGGCGCTATATCGAATTTATTAAAGCGACCTTCCCAAAAAAAATGACCCTAAAAGGATACCAGATTGTGGTCGATTGCGCAAATGGAGCCGCGCATCGAGTGGCCCCTCATATCTTCCAAGAACTCGATGCCCAAGTGACAATCTTAGGCAATCAACCTAACGGAACCAATATCAACGAAAATTGTGGAGCTCTCCATCCACAAAGCATCCAACGGATGATGCTCGAAAAGAAAGCCCACGTTGGGATCGCCCTCGATGGAGATGGCGATCGGGTAATCATGATCGATGAAAAAGGGAATATCATCGATGGGGATACTCTCCTTGCAATTTGCGCCCACGATATGAAAACTCATGGGATGCTTCAGAATAACCGCGTCGTGGCGACAGTGATGAGCAATTTTGGCTTTTTCAAATGCATGAGAGAGCTTGAAATTGAGGTTATCCAATCGGCCGTGGGCGATCGCTACGTACTACAAGAGATGCGCAACCATAATACGAACTTAGGAGGGGAGCAGAGTGGGCACATGATTTTCCTCGACCATAACACGACGGGGGATGGTTTGCTAGCCGCCATACAAGTCCTTGGCATCATGAAAAAAAGAGGGAAGACTCTTTCCGAATTGGCAGCACCGATTAAAAAATATCCACAGGCTCTTCTCAACGTACCCGTTAAAATTAAGCCGCCTCTTGAAAGTGTCCAAAATATCGTCAGAGCGAAAAAAGAAGTCGAAGATCAGTTGGGCGACAGAGGAAGAGTCTTAATTCGCTATTCGGGGACCGAAGAGGTCTGTAGAGTGATGGTAGAAGGAGAAGAAACGAGACAAGTAGAGAACCTGGCAGCTCATATTGCAAACGTCATGAAGGTAGAACTGGGAGGAAAGGTTTAAACCCTTATGTGTGGGATTTTTGGTTATATTGGGGATAAAGAAGCGATCCCCTTAGTATTAGAAGGAATAAAAAAACTCGAATACCGTGGTTACGATTCAGCCGGTTTAGCCGCGATAGCAGATGGCCAACTTTTTACTGTGAAACAAGTGGGGAAGGTTTCGGAGTTAGAAAAGGAACTGGAACGAGTCATGCAAAATCAACACAAAAAGGCGCGCGTGGGTCTTTCCCATACCCGATGGGCTACCCACGGAAAACCGACAGTTATCAACGCCCACCCCCACTCCGACAGTGGAAAAAAGCTCACCCTTGTACATAACGGAATCATCGAAAACCACGACGCTTTGAGAAGGATGTTACATGAAAAAGGGGTCGAGTGCGTTTCAGACACGGATACCGAAGTTGTCTCTCAGCTCATCGGGTATCTTTATAGGGGCGATTTCCTTCGAGCTGTTCAGAAAGCTCTTCCCCTTTTAAAGGGGGCTTTTGCCTTGGCAGCTATTCACGAAGACCATCCTGGACAAATCGTTTGTGCAACGAGAGAGGCCCCTCTTGCGATTGGGATAGGCAAAGGGGAGACATTTTTGGCTTCTGACGCTCAAGCATTGCTCAAATATACCAAAAGAGTGATCTATCTCAGCACTTCTGAAGTAGCCGTGTTAAAAGAACATTCGGTCGAAGTCTTCGACGAAAGAGAGCTTCCCGTCACAAAAGAGACACAGGAGCTCGAAATCGAAGCTGAAGAGGTAACAAAGGGAAAATACTCTCACTACACCCTCAAAGAAATTTACGACCAACCTCAAACCATTCGCAACGCCCTTTTGGCCCGCTATTCCGAAGAGTATGGGACAGCTCTCCTCGATGAGATTAATCTTTCCGATGAAGAGCTGCAAAAAGTGGAAAGGATCGTCATCGTCGCGTGTGGCACCTCCTGGCATGCCGGATTGGTAGGAGGCTACATGATCGAAGAGAGAGCACGCATCCCCGTGCAGGTGGAGATCTCCTCTGAATTTAGATATAAAAATCCCATCGTCCAAGCCAATACCTTAGCGATAGCGATCAGCCAGTCGGGCGAAACCGCCGACACTATTGCTGCGATGCGAGAGCTCAAAGAGAAAGGAGCTAAGGTCATCGGCATTTGCAATGTACAGAAATCGACCATCGCACGCGAAGTGGATGGCTGTCTTTTCTTGCGAGCAGGGCCCGAGATCGGAGTTTGTTCCACCAAAGCTTTTACAAGTCAAATCGTCGTTTTATCTCTTTTTACCTTGCGCCTGGCCAGAATGCGTTCGATGAGCAAGCAAGAGGGGAAAAAGCTCATCTCGTCTCTCACCGAGCTACCTGCTAAGTTCAAATCGGTCCTGGACCTCGAAGAAGATATAAAATTGATCGCAGCGAAATATGCGAAATACGACAATTTCTTTTTCCTTGGGCGCCGCTTTATGTATCCGACAGCGCTAGAGGGAGCCTTAAAACTAAAAGAGATCGCCTATATCAATGCCAATGGCTACCCATCGGGAGAGATGAAGCACGGTCCTATCGCTTTGATCAATGAAAATTGCCCCACCGTGGCATTTTGTGCCGATATGGTGACCTACCCCAAAATGCTTTCGAATTTGATGGAAGTGAAAGCAAGAAATGGGAAAGTGATCGCCGTCGTTCCCGATTCCATGGAAGAGATACGTAAAATCGCCGACGAAATTATTCCCATACCTTCGAGTCTCGACGACTTTTCCACCGTACTCTCAGCAGGAGCAGCTCAACTTCTCGCCTACCATATCGCTCTGTTGCGAAATACCGAAATCGACCAACCTCGCAATTTAGCCAAATCGGTTACCGTGGAATAGCATGGAAAAAAGGCGGAAGGGCAGTGTTGTAGGGGGTGCTTTACTCGTTGCAGGGACGGCTATAGGTGGGGGGATGCTAGCTCTACCTATTCTCACTGCACAAGGGGGATTTCTTCCTGCCATATTTCTCTATTTCCTCTGTTGGATCTTCATGGCATCGACAGGTTTGTTGTTTGTAGAAACATGCCTATGGAATGAAAAAGAGGTGAATATTATCTCCATGGCCGAGTCCACGCTTGGGAAATGGGGAAAAGGTCTTGCTTGGGTTCTCTATCTCTTCCTTTTTTATTCACTTACAGTGGCTTATGTAGCAGGAGGGGGCAATCTAATGAACGACCTCTTAGAATTGTTTTCCAAAGCACCCCGTTGGGTGGGCCCACTCGTTTTTGTCCTTCTCTTTGCCCCTTTTGTCTTTATTAGCGCTCGCGCTGTAGCCAAGATCAACGTTATTTTTGTAGGAGGTCTCGTCCTTACCTTTCTCTTATTTGTCGTTATGGGAGCACGCCATGTTCGTTTTGATTTCTTGACTAGGCACAACTTGAAATTGGCTTTTATCGCTCTCCCATTAGCTTTTACGGCGTTTGGGTTTCAAGGAATTGTTCCGACGCTCACGAATTATCTCAATCGAGATCCCAAAAAAATTTCAAAGGCGATCTGGTGGGGAAGTGGAATTGCCTTTGGCATTTACGTCATCTGGGAGTGGTTGATTTTGGGAATCGCTCCTCTCGAAGGGACGCAAGGACTTTTAGAGGCAAAAAAACAAGGACAAACGGCAGTCTATCCTTTAAAAAATATCCTCTCGCTTCCTTGGCTCTTTGTGGTAGGGGAATTTTTTGCCTTCTTTGCTATTGTCACCTCCTTTTGGGGAGTTACCTTGGGCCTACTCGATTTTTTAGCCGATGGTTTGAAAATAGTGAAAAACAAGAGAGGTAGGCTTTTTCTTTGTCTCCTTATTTTTATTCCCCCTTTAGCTTTTGCACTAAGCAATCCCTGTGTTTTTTTAAATGCCCTTACGTATGCAGGGGGATTAGGGGCGGCTCTTCTCTTAGGTCTATTGCCCGTTTTAATGGTGTGGTTTGGACGTTATTACCATTGGTACAAAGGGCCCTATGCTTACAAGGGGGGCAAATTAGTGCTCCTTTTATTGGGAGCTTTTATCTTGTTTGAATTGACCATCGTGGCGATTCAAACTTTTACTGGATAGTCCCTTGGCTTTTAATTGGCACTCTTGTATACTCACGTTCTAGGATTTTTCTTTTCAAGGAGTTGATATTATGGGGCTCTACGACCGTAACGTTCCGACGACCACAAGAGAACGAGAAGCTATTTCTTCTTTCTCGACACGGGTCTACGGATGGATGTCTTTAGGATTAGGATTTACTGCAGCCGTCGCCTTCTTCATTTTCAAAACGGGTTTATACGCTAAACTTCTTCCCTTGTGGTGGGTATGGGGATTAGGGACATTTGCCCTCACCATGGGCATCGCTTCCACAGTGAAGAGAGCATCTTTTGGGACTGTAGCCTTTTTGTTTATGGCCTTTGCTGGCATGGAGGGAATGTTATTTGGAACAATTCTTCCTACTTTTGCAGCAGCCTTTGGCGGAGGGGTCATTTGGGCAGCCTTTGCCGTTGGCTCGGCGATTTTCTTGACGGCCATGGCATTTGGCATTTTCACCCGTTCTGATTTGACGAGCTTGGGTCGCATCTTGATGTTTGGCCTCATTGGTTTATGTGCTGTCTCACTCATATTTTTCCTCCTCTCCTTTTTCATCGACATGACACTGGCACATCTTTTTATTAGCTATATTGGCCTCATTATTTTTGTCGGACTCACGGCGTTTGATGCTCAGAATATTCGCAGAATGAGCCTAGAAGCAGATAATTCGGTCATGGCTTATAAATTATCCCTTGTCATGGCTTTGCAGATGTATATGAATGTCATTATGATTTTCTGGTATCTGCTCCAAATTTTCTCTTCAAATCGACGATAAAATAAAAAAACCCCTCTCAAAGGAGAGGGGTAAGCTTTTTAATTCTACGGAAGTTAGTAAATTAGATCCTAATCTGTCCGTTAACGTAAATGGCTCTCTCATCGCCCCAACGCCCTTCGACGGTGATACCCGCTCTTTCACAAACGGTGATAGTGGCGCCAATGGCGTAACCCCAATGCTTTTTCGTTTTGAAATTGGGGATGACAAAGAGATCGGCAGAGTTATTCTTGATGAACTGTAATCCGTGAGTGTCGAATCTTGCGCGTGAGTATTTAGCTCCAATATAAGGAACTAAAGCGACTCTAGGGCAAGGTGTCATTACTGTATAGGAAATCCCTGTACCGACTTGCCACTCGTGATATGTTCCTTTTTCTCCGTCGAAGTAGTTGAATCGCCCATCATTATAGCTGATGTAGCGGCTAAACTCGGGCCGAGTGCGGAAATATTGTCCTTCCACTCCTAAACTAAAACACTCCCAATCAAAGAGGGTAGCGCGCGCACCGATACTCCAGGAGAAATGATCTCTGGTTTCGAGCAACCCATCGGCATTGCCATCTGCGACAAAGGTCACTTCGCTTTGGTGGATATGGAAGAGGCTAGAGCCTAAAGTTGTAAATACGTCGATCAAATTGCAGTAGTTCAAGGCAAGATAGCCTGCATTGGTCGTGATCTCGGTTCTACGGATCGTTTTCCCTTGGTTTATTCCCGTTCCATCAACTTTAAGGTTACGGTTAAATACAAAATCGCCGTAATATCCTATCCTGAAGCTCAATGAATCGATCCACCCCCAACAATCATCAAAATAATTATCATAGCAAGAATAGTTGCAATCATTCCGGCAAGAATCGGCAAATAAACTCGCTTCAATAGGGTTTCCGATAGGCAAAGCATACATTGCTCCACAACTGAACAATGTTATAAAGGTAGTGACTAACTTCTTCATATCTCCCCTTCGTTAAGTAGTTCCTCTTTTACTAATGATATAAATTTGAAAAATAATAGCTAGAATTTTTTTGAAAATGTTCTTTTACTAAAATGAGATCTAAGAGTGTTTCACACTTTTTAGCTTAAAAGAGATTTGACGAATGTAGAAAGATCAAATTCGTGCAGCGCATCTATTGTTTCACCCACTCCAATGTATTTTATTGGTATGGAAAGTTTTTTTTGAATAGCAACTGCAGTACCGCCTTTTGCAGTTCCATCGAGTTTAGTTAAAATAATTCCGGAAAGCGGAGTATATTTTTGAAATGTTTCAGCTTGTAGTAATGCGTTCTGCCCTAAAGTAGCATCTAATACAAGAAAAGTTTCATGAGGAGCCCCTTCTTGTGCCTTTTGGCATACCTTTTTAATTTTTTGTAATTCTCCCATTAAATCTGTTTTTGTATGCAATCTTCCAGCAGTATCGATGAGAACGACTCCTTTATGGCGCGCTGCGGCGGCTTGGATCGCATCAAAAGCAACGGCAGCAGGATCGCCCCCCTCTTTTCCTTTGACGATTTCTACTCCCGCTCTTTGAGCCCAAGTATTTAATTGAGGAATTGCGGCAGCGCGAAAGGTATCTCCGGCTGCAATAAGTACTTCATGTCCCTGTTTTTTATAAAGATGCGCTAATTTTGCAATCGAGGTGGTTTTCCCCGATCCGTTGGTACCTACGATGAGAATGATGTGTGGAAAAGCCTTAGGATGAGCAACAGAGGGGAGTTGCAAGTCGGCAATCAAATGGGACTCCAACTCTTTCAATATCTGATCTGCAGATAAATTATTATTTTTTTTGTAAATGGCCTTAGCTTTTTCAGTGAGTTCTGTAACGAGCTCCACACCTAGATCGGCTTCAAAGAGAACCTCTTCGAGTTTCTCTAACGTCGTCTCGTCAATTTTACCACTAAATAGGGCACGGATCTTGCTTCCCAGCTTTTGGCCCGATTTTTGAAAAAGGTTTTTTAAATGCGAAAACATAGAACTCCAAGATTATAACAGACAATGGATATTCATGAATATCAAGCAAAAATTTTACTAGAGCGGTATGGAGTTCCCGTTCCCCCTTTTGTCGTCTGTTCGAATGAAAAGGAGATTGCAGAAGGGATCGAACAGTTAGGATTAAAGGAAGTCGTGATTAAGATCCAGGTCCATGCGGGAGGAAGGGGCAAGGCAGGGGGAGTGAAGTTTGCCTCAGGAGAAGAGGAGATCTACCGAACGGCTAAAAATCTGTTAGGAATGACCATAGTCAATAGGCAAACCGGGCCTCTTGGGATGAAAGCCGAGAAGGTTCTTCTTTCTCCAATTGTGAAACCGGTGAAAGAATACTATGTGGCGGCTCTTATCGATCGCAGTCTGGCTCAAGGAGTTATCATTGCTTCTTCCGAAGGAGGAATGGATATAGAAGAGACAGCGGCTCAATTTCCCGAAAAAATAATTAAAGAGCCGATTTCTCTTAAAGGAGAGATCACTCCTTTTTCCAAACAAAATATTGCCAAAGTGATGCAATGGAAGGGAAAGACGAAAGAAGAGGGAATAAAGCTCCTCGATAGTTTGGCTGAAGCCTTTGTTGCGACCGATGCCTCTCTCTTTGAAATCAATCCACTGATACAAGATGAAGCTGGACGCCTATTTGCTTTGGATGCGAAGTGCTCTATCGATGACAATGCTCTTTTTCGACAAAAAGAGATCGCCTCGTGGTATGACCCTACACAAAGTAGCCCTAACGAAGTATTAGCAAAGGAATACGATTTAGCCTATGTAGGACTGACTGGAGAAATCGGGTGTCTTGTCAATGGTGCGGGGCTCGCCATGGCCACCATGGATATAATTCATTACTACGGAGGAGCTCCTGCCAACTTCCTCGATGTGGGAGGAGGGGCTACAGAAGAGCAGATCGCCCATGGCTTCAAGATCATTCTTTTGGATAAACATGTGAAAGCGATCTTTGTAAATATCTTTGGGGGCATTATGGATTGCCTATTGCTGGCCAAGGGAATTATTACGGCTTCAAAAAGAGATGGTGTTGCAGTTCCTTTAGTCGTCCGTATGGAAGGAACGAATGTCGAAGAGGGTAAATCGCTGCTCCGCGACTCGGGATTGACGATCATCACTGCTGATACGATGGCAGAAGGCGCAATGAAGGCAATACGGGCAGCGCGCCGAGGAGAAAAGGATGGCCATTCTCATTAACCAAAAAACACGCGTGATCACGCAAGGGATCACAGGGAAAGCTGGTCGCTTTCACACCGAACAGGGAATAGCCTATAGTCCTACTTATGTCGGTGGTGTGACTCCCGGCAAAGGTGGCACGGAGTGCCTAGGTCTCCCTGTCTTCAATACGGTGAAAGAGGCAAAAGAGGCGACAAAGTGCAATGCCAGTTTAATTTTTGTTCCTGCTCCCTTTGCTGCAGGGGCTATTTTGGAGGCAGAAGCTGCAGGGATAGAACTGATCGTATGTATCACCGAAGGAATTCCGGTGCGAGACATGCTCCAAGTGGCGCAGGTGATGAAAAAAAGCACGACCTCTCGTTTGGTTGGACCAAATTGTCCTGGGGTGATTACTCCCGGAGAGTGTAAGATAGGGATTATGCCAGGTTACATCCATCACCCCGGAAAAGTGGGCATTGTGTCGCGCTCGGGGACGTTGACCTATGAGGCCGTTTGGCAAACGACTCAAGTGGGACTGGGGCAAACGACGTGCATAGGAATTGGTGGAGACCCCTTGCCTGGAACTGGTTTTATAGAAGTTTTGGAATTATTTGAAAAAGACCCTGCCACCGAGGCTATATTAATGATAGGCGAAATAGGAGGAAGTGCTGAGGAAGAGGCGGCCGCGTGGATTGCACGCCATCTGACCAAGCCCATGCTCGCCTATATCGCTGGAGTGACGGCTCCTATGGGTCGAAAAATGGGGCATGCAGGGGCCATTATTTCTGGAGGCAAAGGGAAAGCCTCCGATAAGATCGAAGCGCTGGCGCAAGCGGGAGTGAAAGTCATCGCGAATCCAGCGGAAATAGGACTTTCAATGAAGGAATTTTTCACATGATTACCATACCGGGTAAAATCCCCATTACCATCCATCCTCTCTTCTGGCTCTTAGCTTTATTTATAGGATGGATGAGTTCATTTTCCCTTGGTGGGACACTTCTCGCCGTCGTAGTGATCGTCATCTCGGTTCTTTGCCACGAATTTGGCCATGCCCTGACGGCGGTTGCTTTCGGACAAAAAACCCGCATTGAACTGGCGGTATTTGGCGGATTTACTTATCGCCAGGGGAGAAAACTAAAGCTATGGGAAGAGTTTTTAGTCGTCCTCAACGGCCCTCTCTCTGGTCTTATTATTGCCGCCATTGCCTTTTTACTCCTCCACTATGCACACGTCCAGCTCCCTCCTCTCGTTTTCATGCTTAAATTTGCTTTTCTCGTGAATGTATTTTGGACGATTGTGAATCTCGTCCCAGTGCTTCCTCTCGATGGAGGGCATCTCCTTAGCATCCTTCTCGAGTCGATCTTTGGCTTCCGCGGTGTGAAAATGGCCATTGTGATTGGAGTGCTCGTGTCTGTGGCAATCACCGTGTTTTTCTTTGTGAAAGGCTATTTTCTCGCTGGAGCCCTTTTCCTTATACTCACCTTCGAAAGCTTCCGCGCCCTTCGTTATTATCGTCTGCTAACAGATAAAGATAGAGATACCGATTTACAGGAGTTGATGCGAGTAGCTGAAGAAAAAAAGCAGGCAGGCGATGAAACAGGGGCAATTGCAAAATATGAAGAGATTCGGAAAAAAGCCAAAGAGGGAATTCTCTATACAGTGGCGACCCAATCGATCGCCGAAACCTATAAAAAAAATGGAAAGTATAAAGAGGCCTACGAATTACTACTCCCCATCAAAAATTCATTGACGAATGAATCGCTGCCGCTCCTCCATTTCCTCGCGTATAAAGCCCACGACTACAAAACTATAAAAGATCTAGCCAATCAGACCTATCAAATTAGCCCCAGTCCCGAAACGGCACTAATCAACGCTATGGCTTATGGAGTTTCAGGCGATGCCGAGGCTTCCTGTGGATGGCTAGAGTGTGCCATCCGCGACGGGTTACCTTCAGCGAGTGAAGCATTGAAAAAACAAGAATTTGATTCTATTAGAAATAACGAGCGGTTTCAAGAGTTGGTAAAAAGCGTATAGTCGAATATTACTCGCTCGATGAGTCGGAGCTAGACTCTTCAGATGTCGTGTGCATTAAGGAATCCTCTTCGGGATTGACAATCTCGGCGTTCTTCGGATTCTCAGGAAGAGACCTAAACTTTTCGATGATGGTATTAATCATCTGCACCGCCTCTTCTGACTTGTCAGTTTTCAATTCCTCTAAAAGTCGCACGGCATATTCTTGAGTAGCGATCTTTAAAAGATTGGACATATGTGATGTAATTTGTGCTGCGAAGGTAAGTAGTTTTTCAGCGTTTTCAAGATCGTCGAAATCGTTGAGAGCTTGGCGACCCAAGTTAAAGGCGGAATTAAATATCGTCTGAAGAGTTAATGATTCGGGAGGTCCCTCAAGCTCCTCTTCGAAGTCTTTAATCGATTGAAGAAATTTTTCACGTCGCGAGGGAGCATTTTTTGCTTTCACTACGATAGCCACGCAGATAGATGCGAACGCGGCACCTAGAACGGTTCCTCCCACGGAGGTGATGGCGATGCCGGTTCCCAACTGCCACGAAGCTAAAAAACTGAGAGAACCCATAGGAACACCGCAAGAGGCAGTGATCACGGTCACTCCTAAAGCTATGACAGTTCCACCCCCAGCAGCATCTAAGGCAAGAACGAAAAAAGTTAGTTTTTTGGAGAAAGGCTTACTTTTTTCAGGAGGCTTGGGTTGGTGTAATTTATAGGCAATATATAGAGGCGTTGCCATTTAGCTACTCCCTTCTTCAATTGGTGCGAAAATATCGAGAAACTCGTCGACAAATGCTTGAGCATCTGTCGATAATTTCTCTCTTTTTAAGTCTTGAAGAGCAGTTGTAATATTTTTTACAAATGCAGTTTGCTGACTTGTTCCCAACTGATCAAGAAATTTAGTGGTAAGCTCAAATAGTTCTTCCGCCTTTTTGAGATATCCTAATCGTATAGCAATAATACCTAAGCGGTAAGATTGTGCCAAAAGGGAGACTTCGATCTCGACCGTATCTTGCCTTTCGCTCTTATATTTATCTAAAAATGCATCGGCTTCTGTAAGAAAATCTTCCTCTTGTTTTGTCCTGTGTGGAGTTGAAGCAGGAACAGGTAGTGGAGGGGGTTGAGGTTTTTTCTTTGTGGCGTCTTTGACTCCTCCTATTAAAAGAGCAAAAAAGTCGATGCCCACCACTGTGCCCCCCGCTGCAATTGTACTAATTCCACCAGCGAGATGCAGTGAAGCCAAAACATGGATGGGGCCCAAAGGAACTCCTCCTAAAGAGAGGAAGGTCAAGCCACCGACTGTAAGTAGTGATCCGGCTCCAAATGCATCGATCCCCAAAAAAATAAAGCTCTTCTTTGTTAGAATCTTATTTTGGCTAGGGAGCAATAATTTTAAACCAGTGTAAATACCTAATGTCATAAATTTAATCTTCCTTATCTAAAGTGTACCACTCAAGGATTTCCTGTGATTTGGCAACGACGTTTTCTAATTCCTTCTGTTGCACCATTACAGATTCAAGAACTTCCCTTCCGTTTAAGATCTGTTCCTGCCCTTCCTCTGCCTCTAATGTCGTAGCTAGTTCTAAGGCGGAACGGAAAGCTCTCTCTGCAGTAGTATAATAGGCACTTTCGAGGGCTTGTTTGCCTACATTGTGATACTGGGGTATTTTATCGTTTGCATTTTCAGTAGACGTATCTATTCCCTCTATTCCCTCGACAAGGAAACTTTCCATCGGATCTAAATGGGTTGTTGGAATCCCAAGTGGGAGAGAGGTTTGGACAGGTGGTTGTACTCTTTTCTTCTTTCTGGGAGGCGTCTCTTCTTTTTTTACTTCTTTCTCTAGAGGTTGGAGCTTCTGAACGATCTCTTCCAAAGCTTCTTGGAAATCTTCGTTATCGCTTTTATCTTTTATCGTTTTAAGTTTTTGGGCAAAAGTTCGAATAAAACCAATTCCTACATTGGAATCAAAATTGGGTACTATTTTTTCATTTACAAAGTTGGCTAAGAGTTGAATGGTCTCGATATCTTCAAACTTAGCAGCCTCCTCAGCTAGCTCCATACACACTCTTGTCCTGCTTACACAATTTTCAAGTTTTTTAGTCTCAGGAGCCTCATCAAATTCCTTTAATGTCTTATTAACCTTTGCGATAAATTCTTCCTGCCCTTCTTGCATTATTTTCTGTTCGGCGAGTGGCTCTGAAGCAGATTCTTGCAGCACACTTTCCTGCTGTACATGGGGTTGCCGTTCTAATGCGGGCTCGGATTGTCTTTGGCAAGTATTTCTATAGCATTTCACTCCACCTGCTAAAAAGCTAAGTGCATCGATTCCTGTTAGAGTAACTCCACCGATAGTAATTGTAATTCCTCCAACAGAGGTAAGAACATTCACGGAGTTTAAGATGGCTCCCGAGCCTAGTAAAGAGAGAAATATGCCTCCTGTCAAAACTGGGAAAATCGCTGCTATATCGAAGGCAACAAAAAAGAGAGTCTTCTTATCGAAGATCGTCTCGTTGTTTTCTGGATCATGGCAATTTCTTGCTAATCTATAAGCTGTAAAAATCCCCGCAGACATAATGAAATATTATAGTTTTATTTTTTTTAAAGTAAATAAGTAAATTATTGTTCAATTTTATCTGTATTTCGGAATATAGCAATCATTTCATCAAAAGCTGTAAAATAATCTTTTTCAAAATGTTTTCTTTTTTCTTTCTCTAATTGTGTTATGGACTCTCTCCACCAGCCTGCTCTTAAATTTTCGGGAACGAGAAAAGAAACCCGCACGGCCAAGTTAAAAAGATTTTTTGCTCTTTCGAACTCTTGAAATTCAATGAGTGCTCGTAAACCCAGGTTAAAAAAATTATTATATAAGGTCAGTTTTTTCGTATGGTTGTATCTCTTGGAATTTTTTTTTAATTCTGCATAAGCCGGTTCTGCACATCGAACCATTTCGACGTAGAGGGCGTATTCCTGATTTGTGCCAACGACCTGAGGCTCTTCTTTTCTGCTTTCTTCAAATGTTGTTGATTCTTCTAGTTCTAGGCTCATCTCCTCTTGATTTTGAGAGGGTGTGCGTAGGAAAACAAATATAATGATGGCAACCCCATCCGCTCCCATCACAAAGATAGGTAGGGTTGTGACACCAATACCCACTCCAAAATAGAGGGAAGTCATGGCATTCAGAGGTCCTGTGGGGATGAATCCCAAGGAAGCTAAAACGATTATCGTCCCAATGCCTAAAGTCGATACACTGGCTACAGTGTCGAAAGAAAAAAAGAAGATCTTACGACCTAAATTTTTTTTAAAGTTCTCGGGCTGTGAATTAATTAACTTATATACGGAGTAGATGGCTAATGTCATTTTTTCAAGATTTTTTTAAGAGGATTCTAAAAAGAGTTTAAATAAATGTAAATCATTAAAAATTATTTAGAGGGTATCTCTAGATCTTTCTAAAATCAGACGAGCTTCATTTTCATCGATTAATACAAATTGCCGGAGCTCGCTTTCATAACAATAGACATCTGCTTTGGCAATATCAAACCACCAGCCGTGCACGCGCAGCTGTTTTTTCTCGATCCTCTCTGCGACAAAGGAGTAACTTTTGATATGCTCCATTTGCTGGAGAACATTGATCTGCGATAATTGGTTATGGAGCGACAATTCTGTATCGAGGACGAAGCCGTTTTTTAATTTTCTAAGGGATTCTTCTCCATATTTTAACCAAGAGTCAAAGTGGGGACAACAAGGAAGAGGAGTTGAGTGGGCAAGGGCAATCATGGCACCACATTCAGAGTGTCCGCAGATGATAATATCGGAGACATCGAGAGAAAAAAGAGAAAATTCTAAGACCGCGGAGGCGCTATTTTCTTGCGACGCGTCGGAAAAAGGGGGAATCAGATTCCCTATATTGCGTAGCACAAAAAGGTCGCCGGGGTTAGTCGAAGCAAAGAGGTTAGGAACAACGCGACTATCGGAACAGGCAATGAAAAGGGTGTCTGGTTTTTGACCCAGGGCGAGTTTAGCAAAAAGAAGCCGACTCTCTTCAGTCAGGCTCTTTCTGAATTCGACAATCCCTTGGATGAGCTTTTTCATTACTCTTTTTCGGAGAGCTGCAAAGCCACAAACCGGGTGAGTTCTCCTTGACGTACCATTAAAAGGATAGGGGAGTCCTTTGGTGTTTGGCTAAGCGTTTTGGCAAACTCATCGACGTTGGAGATTTTTTTTCTATTGATAGCCATAATGAGAGTGCCTGGTTTAATCATAGCATCATCTGCTGCACTCCCTTTTTCTACCTTAGTGACGACGACTCCCTTTTCGCCTACATACCCCAATTGATTGGCAAGCTCAGGGGTTAAATTCTGGACTTCGAGCCCCAACTTTTTAGAAGAGGGGGCTATTTTGCTATCATTGGGAGCTTTAACTACAGTCACTCGAATCTCTTTAATTTTTCCGTCGCGCAAGATTTGCAAAGTGACCTCTTTGCCTGGAGGTAAAAAGGAGATGGCATTGCGGAAAGAAGTGAGGGTCTCCACAGGTATATTATTGTATTTGAGGATGATATCCTCTTGCTTTATCCCTGCGCTATCAGCGGGCGATCCCTTGACGATATCCGAGACGAAAGCCCCTTCGGTTTTATCCAGTTTGTAATAATTGGCCAGTTCTCCGTCAATGGGTTGGAGAGTAACACCTAAATATCCCCTCGTGACAGACCCTTCGTTGATTAGCTGATCGAGAATGCCGGTGGCCATGTTGCTTGGAATCGCAAACCCGATCCCCATGTATCCTCCCGAACCACTGACGATCGCAGTATTAATGCCTATAACTTCACCCTCGACATTGAGAAGGGGGCCTCCCGAATTGCCCGGGTTGATAGCTGCATCGGTTTGGAGGAAATCTTCAAAATCGGTGATATGCAAATTGCTACGCCCTTTAGCACTCACTACCCCTACTGTCACAGTTGCTTCGAGCCCAAATGGATTGCCGATAGCAATGGCCCAATCGCCTACTTGTAACTTATCGGAATCGCCGAATTCGAGGTAGGGAAGGTTCGTCTCTTTGATTTTGATGACGGCTAAATCTGTTTTAGCATCAGTGCCAATGACTTCAGCCGTGGTTTTCCTACCCCCAGCTAAGGTGACATTGATTTTAGTAGCATTTGAGACCACGTGGTTATTGGTCATGATATACCCGTCGGAACTAATGATAAAGCCCGATCCTCGAACTGTTTCAGGCTTTTTTTTCGCCTCGTCTTGAAAACCAAAAAAGCGGTTGAAGAACTCGTCGTGGAAATAATCGAAGGGATTTTCAGAGGGCAGTCTCTTAGAGCGTTGCTTGAACTCCTCTTCAGGGGTTTTCTGGCTTTCAATATAGACGACGGCAGGTGTCCCCGCTTTGGCTACGCTTGCAAAGCCCTTGGAGATCTTTTTTAAGAGCTCCTCTCCATTGTTTTCTGAAGAAGCTGTGATAGGGGCTAAAATAAGGGGGAGTGAAAGAAAAAAGCGGTAAATGGCGGTTTTATTAAGCATAAGCGAGCCTCATTAGTAAAAGGGGGAGTATAGATTAGGTCGATATTTTTGCCAATTCCCTACGATTCAACCCCCAAGTTGTAAAGTAAATATTTTAATTAATTAAAATAATTATCTTAATTAAAAATTAATTTTTTTATATTATAATTATAATTACATTACTTTAATAAAACTTTACTGGAGATAAAAAATGTCTATACCAAATGTTAATAAATCTTTTTTAATAACCGGTTCTCTTCTTTCTCGAGTCGGCCTTGTCGTCGCTTTGGGAGGGGGAGCCCTACTTATTACCTCTTTTTTACCCCATTCTCTTTTAGGAGGGGTTGGGAGTAACCTATACAATCTCTACACAGGCCCAGGATTAATCCTCGTAGGAATTGCTATAGAAGGAGTTTCTGGTGCATTAGTCCTCACTGGCTTACTACGTAAAGGAAAAAAGGAAGATACTATTGAAGTAGATTCTGACATAGGAGAACCTGCTGAAGAAAAAGCACAGGAAGATGAGCCTACTAAAGAAAATGCAGTCTTAAGTTTTGATGCTGGTGTTGTTGAGGAACAAGGAGTTAAAGTCGTTGGGGATATGGTAATAATAGAATTGCCTCCCGTCAAAGCCTCTTTATTGGAAGGAACAGCTCAGGTCGAAGAACCTGTTGAAGAAGCAAACGAGAGTAGTGAGGCTGGTTCTGAAGAAGAAACAAATGAGGGTAGTGCGGCTAGTTCTGTAGCAAACAGAGCAGAAATGAATGACGACCTCGATGGCGAGATTGGTGGTTGGATCAGCGATGATGAGGACTCTTCTCAAAGAGTGACTGTTCGTTTTACTGATCAAGAGGAATATAAACAGAAAAAAGAATTGATTTAAAATATTAATAATTAAGATCATAAAAGGATGACTCAGTCGATAGCATCTCATCGTAATATTTTTTTGAGCTCTTCTGGAGGAATTCTCATCGGCACAGGGGCAGCAGTAGTAGGCACCGGGGGTGTTTTACTATTAGCTGCTTTTTTCCCTGAGTCTTTCTTAGGCGTTGTTGGCAATTTCTATAACCTTTACACAGGTCCCTCTATTATCGTCATAGGCTTCATGGTTAAAGGTGTAGGCATAGCTTTGATTTTCATAGCTTTAAAAAGAAAGAAGGCATCGCCACCCAAAGAAAAAAAGATAGAGGTAACAGTAAGAGAAAAGCCAGCTTTAGCCATTGTAAAAGAACAAGAAGTTGAAAACTCTAGCTGCGACGAATCGGGTGAGAAATCAAATAGTGGAAGTAGGCGCTCCTCCTTTTCAGGAGAGGCTGAAAGTAATGAGGAGGAAAAGATACCGAAAGATCCTTTCGGCTTTACTCTTCAGGTTGAAGAGATAGAGCTCTCTTCGGATGATGAGAAGGCTGCCCTGGCTCCAGAAAGAGAAGAAGAACTTATTAACCAGTGGTTTGTAGATTGGGATAGCGAGGAAGAGTTAACCTCACCTCAAGTTCAACCAGAAGTAGCTGCTCTCCCTTCCTCGGTTTCAATTCTGGAAGCTTTCGAAAAAGAAGATGAGACTCCTTCTGTTGAGCAAGCACTACCCCAAGATGAAAGAAAAGTGGAAGAAATCCAGCCTCTTGTTAAAGCAGAAGAGGTGAAAGTTGAGGAGGTACAGTCGACCTTTACACCTCTTCCTGCTGTCGAACAGATGGCTATAGTCATTGAAAAAGAAGTTCCAGCTATTACGGAAAAAGAAGAAATTCCCGTCATAGAAGAGGAAGAGAGGGTTTTTCCTAGAAAAAGCTTTAAAAGAGCGATAGCTACTCTTGCCATTCTTCCTAAGACCGTTAAAGAGAGAAGAAATCCCTCGCGCGATCTTCTCATGGAGCAATTTCATTGTAATGAAAAAACCAAACTAACTCCAGCCGCTCAAAAATTTGTCGAGAAGTTGCGAAATGATTTTCATCATCTAATATTTTCTCCTGAGTTTCGTTGGTTGATTGATATTAAATCAAAAAATCAACTGATTAAGAAAAGAATTGAAGAGAAAAAGAAGAATGTTATTGCAACTCAATCATTTAACTGGCGATCAGAACTAAATAAAAAGGTCACGAGCGATCTCCATGCTAAATTGTTAGTTGCTTTTGAAAAGTTTTATTTTTCTTCTGAAGCTGTTTATCCGGCTGAAGCCATCAAAGAATTGCTCAATAAGATTTATAGTAAAAGGAGTGAGAAAGGTCCTGTCGGTATTTTCTATAAATCTATAGCATTGTTTGGCTTAATGCCATTCTTTTTGCACTTTTATAAAAACGCAGGAGACGAGAGACAAGAAGTGCTCGACTGGGTCGATCAACAGTTCACCGATCTCTTAGATATGGTAGTGACAGAATTGGGTAAAGATTACAAAGAGCTCTCGTCTTTATTGCCTCTCATCGAATTTATCCGAAGCGATTGTTTCAAAGGTGCAAGGGTTTTAAATGCCTTTCTTGGAGAAGAAGATTTCCCAGGAAAAATGGTAGTGAGAAACGGAATTTTCCATTTATTTGAGTTTGTTTGTTCGACTGCCGCGATGTCGCTGAAAGAAGAAGCTGATAAATTGAAAAAAATCACAGAGGGGATAGAAACGGCAAAGAGCGAAATTGTAGAGATGGAAACTCACTTAGAAAAATATAAAAAAGAGGAATCGGAGAAAAAATTCGGTAAAACGGAACTTAGTGTTATCGACGCGTTTGCGCGCTCTTTAGAGCTCTATAAAAAGAAAATTGACGAACGTATCAAAGATAAAAACACCTATTTTGTTCTTTTTAAAACATTTGTATACGAAGTGATTCCAATGACAAGAGATGTCCTCCTCTCTGTGTATGGGGACGAGCAGATTTCTATGAAGAAAGGCAGGATAGAGAGATATCTAAGTAAGCTATCCTCCATTGAAGAATCGGCATCGAGAGATTTTACCGATTTTTCACTCGCCATCAAAATGGAAGAAGAAAAGGGGGAATCAGAAAAAGAGAAGCCACTTGCGTTGAAACCAATCCAAACAACTGATTTGATTGGTTTTGGAGAGTCGATAGACAAAATTTCAGGTGAAATAAAAGAGATTCTCCTCGGAACGAAAAAGCGAGCTCCCGATCTCTATAAAACTTCGAAAAAAAAGAAGAAATATGCCCGTTTACAAACAGAATCGGAAACAATTGTCTCGGAATCATTCCAATATATCACCTCTATTCTGGGTAAAGGTGTAGAAAGTCCAGGCGCACTTTTTGTTAAAACGACTCTCCTCACCCAGGCAGTTTTAGCAGCTTATCCAGAATCTCGCGACAGGGAAGCCCTTTTTGATGCTGTCTGCAACTACTTCATCTCACATTTAAAACAAGCCCATGTAGAGACTCAAGGGATGCAAGAGGCAATTGATGCCTTAAAGAAGGCCTTTTTTAAGCAACTAGAATCTAAAGATGAGATGAGCCCTTATCTCAATAAGGGATTTGAGTATATCCCTTTTCACTTGCTTCCTCCGCTTTTCCTTATCGCTGTGTTTGGGATGAAGCATTTCACTAAGTTACGCCCTTTTTTAGCCACACATGTCCCTCTTCTCTTTGATTCTCTTGAGGCTTTGCCTGAAAAAGAGAGGAAGATGTGGGCCAAAGAAGTCACTGCATTTAAATTGGGACTTGAAGCGTTTATTTCAATGTTGAGTATTCCAAACAAACTTTTGGGTCAAAGAATTCCGGGAAAAGAATGGGCAATCAGTCTGGGGATTAACAGCTTCCGTAAGGTGATGAAGAGTCATTTGAAGAAACATCTCAATCTCATCGCCGATGACAATCAGATGGAATATATTTTAAATCTCGCCGTCCCTTTCATCCATTTCTTGGCAGCGGGTGTTTTCGCCAGAGGTGTTTTTGGTACGGGGTACGCAGAGGGGGCACTCGATGCCATGGAAAAGGATATGCAAATCTTTACCCAAGCGATCTATAATTTTGATACAGAAGAGGCTGCTGACGATCCTTCCATTTTAGAAGAACATGTAAGAAAAACTTTTAAGCTACTTATCCCCCAAGAGATCAAATGATCGTAAGTAGTAATCACCCGAAAACGATTCTTGTCACAGCAGGAAGCGGGGGAGTAGCCGCTGGGTTTGTCGTTGCGGCTGTAGGGGGACTTCTTTTAACTGCCCACTTTTTTCCCCACTCTTTTTTAGGAGCTCTTGGGAATCTCTATAATCTTTATACCGGCCCTTCGATCATTGGCAGCAGTGCGTTAGTAGAAGGGGTGAGTACCACACTGATATTCATTGGAATTATTAAGAAGAAAAAAGTCGAAAAGACACCTCTTCCTGAAAAACTACCGCAGCCCGAAGAAGTTAAAGAACCCCCTTCTCCAATAATAGCAGCAGCAGAAAAAACTAGTTCTTCCTCCACTCTTCCCGTAGTAGAAGTTGAAGAAGAATCCAGTTCGACCTCTTCTTCTGTAATTTCACCGCCAAAAGAGGAGTTGACGGAGGAGGAAGAGAGCTCTTCCTCGACAGTAGAAGAAGAGAGCGAAGTAGAAAATCCACTCACTCTAGCTGAACAACGGCTTGCTGAAGTGAAGTTTAACTCCGATTCCGAAGAGAAAAAAGAAGAGAATACACCCCTAGAAACCAAACCGCAAGAGAACTCTCCCGTCGATTGCGAGGCCACTCTATCGTCTTCGCAGGAAAATGCTCTTAAGCAAGAGCAACGTGCTATTGAAAGGTGGTTTGTCTACGATTCGGAAGATGAAAAAAAACAAGATGAACTCTTAGCCAAACCGCAGGAGGAACCTCCCGTTGACCACGAGACACCACAGCCGCCTTCGCAGGAAAATGTTTTTCAACTAGAACAACCTGTGGTAGTTCTGCCTCCAGAGTCAAAGGATCCGCTCATTGATCGCGAGATCACTCCATTGCCCTCACCGGAGGAGATGGAAGAAGATCTTGAAGTAGCAGCTTACCGCAATGCTGCTAAAGAAAAAGAAGAACTTCCCTCTGCAGAAGTTGCAGAGATTGTTTCTCAATGTTCTCTTTCCGTAAAACGCGTAGATGTCTCAAGTGAAGAAGAAGACTCTTTCCCTGAGGAAGCGTTCATACAGTTCTTTGCAGCAATAAGGAATTATCTGCGTCCCAAGCAAAAACCCGAAAGGGCCTATGTCAAATTATTGGAACAAAAATTAAACGAAAAAACTCCATTAACGCCCACATCTAAAAAGTTCATAGATGAGTACTTCTATTCGTTTCGCTTAAATAAGTCTGCCTGGGTTCTTGCTATTGATGATACAATTGAAGAATATACTGGATATAAAGTGGCTGAAGAAGTCCAGATAAAAAAAGAGCTAGACTTAGCCAAAAAGAAAAGAACTGCCCTCTCTCCTAAAAAAATAGTAAAGCAAAGAATAAACAAGTTCCTTACGAAAAAATCGGAAAAGAGAATTTTAAAGATAATAGCCAAACATTACGAGGCGGCTAGCGACTTTTATCCACCAGGAAGTGTCCGAAGATTAGTTGAGAAAATAGCTAAATTAGACAAGCTCGATTCTCCCGAACAATTTTTCTCCTTAATGATGTCTTTGTATGGTTTACTTCCTTTTTTTATGGGGATTTACAAAAAACTGGGAGCGAAAAGAAAAGAGATCCCTCAATGGATCATAAGCCTTACTTCTAAGCTTTTAGACAAATATCTTCGAGATGAGGCCAATGAATTTCCGGAGATGAAACCCTTCCTCCCTCAAATCAAATTAATCAAGGAAACCGTGTTTCAAGGGATTTCTTTATTTAACTTTTTATTTGATGAAAAGAGCGAAGGCGATGCAGTACTGAGAAATTGTTTCTTTTATTTTCATCAGGTGCTTGTTCGTCAGATGGAAATTTTTGTAAACCAATTCTCAAAAGACGATCTTGCCGATCCTTTTAAATTCGGAGATTACAGGATTGGAGATGGTATTTTGAAATATCAAGAAGAAGAAGGGGAAAAGGGGATCAGTATCTTTGCTGCCTTGAGAGAAGATACTGAAGCCAGGGTCAAAAAATCGGAGAATATTTTTAAGGTTCAAAATACTTTAACTGCCCTTTTCAAAACCTTCGTCTGGACAGTCTCTCCCCTATTCGAAGAAGTGTTCATTGCTTATTTTCATCGGGGCGATTTCGATAAAAGAAAAATGGCGACGTTTTTGAGTGAACTAGAGGAGATTGAAGGTAAGGTTTCTGAAAATTTCCTCTCTTTTGATTATGCAAGAAATATGGGTCCTCCTTCCTCACTTGAAAGACACGCTCTGCCTCCCATAGTTGCTAAAGATCTAGTAGGTTTTGGTAAATTGATAGATACCGTCTTCGGCAGTTTGCGCGAAATTGCAACAACGACCTCTGGAAAAGTCTCTTCTTTTTACGAATCCTCGCATTTACAGGCAAATTATGCCGGTATGCAAAGGGAAGGAGAGAAAGTGCTCCTCGATTTCATGGGGTATTGGAAGCATATTTTTGGAGATAGCGTTCAGAGTTTGGGAGAATATGCCGTCAAGTCGACCTTATTGGCTAAGGTCATGCCGCAAGCATTTGCCACTGCAAAAGAGAGGAAGAAACTCTTAAATGATATGCTCGAATATCTCCTCTCCTTTTTAGAGAGAGGAAAAGTGGACACAAAAGAGATGAAAATCGAAATAGATAAGCTCATCGCTTTGATAGAAAACGATTTTATAAAAGATGATCCGCTACAACAAATGCCTTACCACGATTTTCCCCTTCTTCTTCTCTTAGCCATCTTTGGGGTGCGACATTTCGTAGATCTGCACCCCTTTTTGGTAAGTCATCAAGAAGCTATCGTAGGATTAATGAAGGAATTGCCCCCCGGCGTGCAAGAAAATTGGGGATTGGAATTAGAAGCAGGGAGGGAGAAACTGGAGGAGTTTATTTCCTTTCTAGGTAAACCGACGAAGGCCTTGAATACAAGCGTGCCTTTCAAAGGGACTTTAATGAATACGGGATTGGAGTTTATAAGCAAAAAGTTAGAACCTCTCTTTGATGATCTCGAGATTGGTAAAAATAAAAGAGAGGTGATTGTAAAAATCGTTTTTCCTATTCTAAGATTTTTACTTGTAGGTTCCTATGGAAAAGGGTGGATTACAAAAGGAAAAGCAGTGTCGGCACTCCAAGACATGGAAAACAAGCTAATAGGATTTGTACGCCATCTCTACTCCTTCAATATGAAAAAAGTCGATAGACACTCTTCGTATCTTCCCACCCATTGCAAAACAAGCCTGGAAGACTTTCTCCATCCCCCGAAGAAAAAGAAAAAATAGATTATTTGCATAACCCCCTTTTCGTATACGTAGATAGTTCGGGCACAGGCATGGGCACGGGCACGGGCACGAAAGGGGGGCTAGAACAACTGGAGAGCATGAGCCATCACCAGAAATCCGAGTTGGAGCTGGTCGAGGCCAAAGCTTTCATTGGGAGAGTGGATTTTGTCTTCGGGAATGCTCACTCCCATAAGTAAAGTCTCTGCCCCAGATGCTTTCGCTAGAGTCGTCGTAATCGGAATCGAACCGCCAATCATTATGTTCCGACACTCTTTTTTGAAGACGTCGCTATAAGCTTTAGCCATCACGCGAGCAATCTCTGTATGGGGGCTGGTGTAAAATGCTTGTCCCGCTCCTTGATGGATGGAAACATCGATCGTCAGTCCTCCTGGAAGATGTGTTTGAAAATAGTCTTTCACCGATTGAGCCACTTTTTGGGGATCTTGCCCAGGCACAAGGCGACAAGAGACTTTGGCAAAAGCTTTGGCTGGGATAACGGTTTTAAAGCCTTTGCCTGCATACCCGCCCGAAATCCCGTTAATTTCTAGTGTGGGTCTAATCCAATTCGCTTCTAAAGGAGCGAAGCCTTTTTCCATGGCCGTCGGCTTTTGTTCGATCAATTTTACATACTCTCCTTCGTCGAACTCGAAAGCGATATCCTTCTTCTCTTCCGAAGAGAGAGGAGTAATCCCATCGTAGAAGTGGGGGATAGTGACTTTTCCGTTTTTATCGTGAGTCGAGGCCAAGAGCTCCACAAGGGCTCTGTTGGGATTGTAGGCCATCCCACCATGAGAGCCTGAATGGAGGTCAAAGGCACTTCCCGTAACAGTGAGATCAAAAGCAACAATGCCACGAGCTCCCAAAGTGATCGCTGGTTTCTTTAAACTCTCCACCCCGCTGTCGATAATGAGAAGGTAATCGGCTTTGAGCTTTGCTTTATGCTTTTCAACGGCATTAAAGAGAGAGTGGCTCCCGCTCTCCTCTTCTCCTTCGATGAGGTATTTGAGGTTGATTGGAAGCTCCATCTCGCGCAGCAAGACTTTTAGAGCTGCTAGAGTGTAAAAACATTGTCCTTTGTTATCAGAGGCTCCCCTTGCATAAATGCGTCCTTCTCTAAGGGCAGGTTCAAAAGGTGGGGTAGTCCAAAGGTCTAGGGGATCGACCGGTTGCACGTCGTAGTGATTGTAGAGCATGACGGTGGGTTTGTCGGAAGAGGTGCGGAGCTCACCAAATAAAATATCTCCCCTTTCTCCTTTCCATCGTTCGACAGAAAACCCAAGCTTTTTTAAATAATTGGCGACCCAATTCGCACAGGCATCGACTTCGCTTTTATAGGCAAGGTCAGTGGCAATAGTTTGGAAGCGGAGGAATTCAAAGTACTCTTTTAGAAGCTCTTTTTGTTCGGCGGCGAAGATTTTTTTCAGTTGTTCGATGTCTAATGTTTTAATCATAACGTCTCTTAAGGCTTATCGACCGCAAAAAGCGGTAGGGGTTTTTTAAGGAATTTATTCTCTTTTTCAAAAAACTCGGAACTTGCAAAACAGACGAAGACCCCTTTATTCATATGGGGTAGCAAATGGAAGGCGACGG
>JBIOXR010000117.1:0-9455 GCA_044869735.1 Chlamydiales bacterium | reverse complement strand
TCGGGTCCCACAACCTTTTTGATATAGCTTATGCCCTCCTCTTGCGCTCCGAACAAGGGACGGAAAACGAAGCTACCTTCGAAATGTTGGCAGGAATGGCTCCTCCGCTCATGCGCGTGGTAGGTGAGGTAGCCGGAGGCATGCTCCTCTACTCACCCACTGTACAACCTCAAGCCTATTACACAGCCATTGCATATCTCATCCGGCGTCTCGATGAGAATTCAGGAAAGGAGAATTTCCTCCATGAACTTTTTGATCTAAGAGCGACAGGATCTGCCTGGGAAGGACAAAAAAAACAGTTTCTGAAAAGCCTTGAAAACATTCCCTCTCTCCCAAGCGAGAGAAGAAGAAAACAAAATCGCGCTTCCCCTCCCCATCAACCTCCTTTAGCAACGCCATTTGCCAATGAAGCCGACACCGACTTTTCCCTTCAAGAAAACAGGCAATGGGCTAAAGAGATCTTTGCTTCTTGGGAAAAAAGAAAAGAGGAGACCGTTCCTCTCATCCTCGGAGGGGAGCAGATCGCAGGAAACTCTCTCATCTCTTGGGAGGACCCCTCCCAACCTGGCCGCACGACACATCGCTACCCTTTGGCGACGACACAAGAGATCGATGCAGCGCTCCAATGTGCAAAAAATGAAGAAAAAAGGTGGGGCTCTACCACTTCGGAAGAACGATCCAAACTGCTCTGGCAAACGGCTCAAAAGCTACGCGAAAATCGGGCTAATCTCATCGGAGCCATGCTGGCCAACGGAGCAAAGCCAGTAACCGAAGGAGATGCAGAAGTTTCGGAAGCCATCGATTTCTGCGAATATTATCGCCGAAGCTTCGAAAAAATCTCCCGCTTTCACGATGTATCATGGACTCCGAAAGGGACATTTCTCGTCGCTCCTCCATGGAATTTCCCTTGCTCTATTCCAACGGGAGGGATAGCCGCAGCTCTCATGGCGGGCAATTGCGTCATTTTTAAACCAGCTCCTCAGGCTGTCCTCGTAGGCTGGTGGATAGCTTCTGCTTTTTGGGAGGCTGGAGTCTCCAAAAAAGTACTTCAATTCTTAACATGCCGTGACGAACCTGAAGGAGATTATTTCATCTCACATTCCTCTCTTTCTGGGGTGATTTTGACAGGAGGAACGGCAACGGCTCACCATTTCATCGCTTTAAAACCGGGCCTTGACCTCATCGCCGAAACAGGAGGGAAAAACGCCATTATCGCCACTGGCATGTGCGACAGAGATCTTGCCATCCGCGATGTGATTTCCTCTGCTTTTAGTTACGCTGGACAAAAGTGTAGCGCTTGTAGCCTCCTTATTCTAGAAAAAGAGCTTTATGACAACCCAGCTTTTCTTCACCATCTCAAAGATGCTGCGAAGAGCTACTATAACAGTTCGGCCTGGGATCCCATGGCAAAACTCCCCCCATTAATACAACCTCCAGGAGAAACGCTACAAAAAGGGCTTACTACTCTCGAAGAGGGAGAAAGTTGGTTGCTCGAGCCAGCTCCCTCTCCTCATAACCCTTGCCTGTGGTCCCCAGGCATTAAATTAGGAGTACGCAAAGGAAACTTTACTCATCAAACAGAACTCTTCGGCCCCGTTCTGGGTGTGATCCGGGCCGAAAATCTGCACCATGCCATCGAGATTGCCAACGCAACTCCTTATGGGCTCACTTCTGGTCTCCACTCACTGGATGAAAGAGAGCAAGAGCTCTGGAAAAACGAAATTATAGCAGGGAACCTCTATATCAATCGCGGCATTACAGGGGCCATTGTTCGACGACAACCATTTGGAGGGTGCAAAGCAAGTTCTTTTGGCCCTGGTGGCAAAGCGGGAGGACCTAACTATATCGTGCAATTGATGCATCCTCAACAACAATATTTGCCCAAAGAAAATGAAAAGCTACCTCCCGAAATGGAATTTCTTTTCACCCTTTTTCCTTTAAACGAAGAAGAGAAAACATTACTTCGCTCTAGCGCCTCTTCTTATACATATTGGGCACAGGTGCTCAAAGAGTTGCATGACTCTTCTCCTCTTTTAGGCCAAGATAATTTTTTCTACCATGTTCCCCGAAGAACTCTCATTCGATTCACTCAACACGATGCCTTTGTCGATCTTCTCCGTTCCGCTGCCGCCGCTTTAGCCGCAGGATCTATAATTGACATTAGCTCGTTCGACAGATCTCAAGAACCACTACATGCCTTATCCCATGTCCGCTTCTCATGGGAACACGAAGGAGAATTCAAAAATAGGGTAGAGAAGGGGGAAGATCCGTACATCCGCACTCTTTCTACTCCTTCCGAAGATCTTAAACTTGCCGCTTCCAAGGGAAAAGCTGTTTTGATTACTGCTCCTGTTTTAGCCAATGGACGATTCGAACTCCTGCACTACCTTAGAGAAGTTTCTCTTTCCATTGATCATCATCGCTATGGCCACATCAGAGAGGTGAAAAAATAGTCTCTCTTCCTTTATTCTATTTGGATGAAGGAGACTCTTGACCACCCTCTTAACCCTGCACAATACCAAGCTGCCACTCATGGCGAGGGGCCTGTTCTCGTTTTAGCAGGGGCAGGGGCCGGAAAGACAAAAATTGTCACCTCTCGCATTGCCCATCTTATCTCCAACGGTATCCCCCCACGTGCTATTTGCGCTGTCACTTTTACTAATAAAGCGGCGGCGGAGATGAAAGAGAGAGTGGAGGGAGCACTATCTGGAGAAAAAACCAAGGACCTCGTCGTTTCTACCTTCCATAGCTTAGCAGTTAAAATTTTGAGAAATTCAATTGCCGCACTCGATTACCACACCCAGTTTGCCATCTATGATGAAGAGGATGCTTCAAAAGTACTCAAAGGGTGCTTAAAAACTCTCGATATCCCATTCGAAGCAGGGAAAATCAAATCATTTAAATCGATGATTTCACTCGTCAAAAACCAGCTTCTCGAGGAAGAGGCACTCCCTTGCGAAGAACTCCTGTCTAGCCAGCAAAAGGGGATAGAGCTCTATCGTCTCTACCAAAGACGCCTCAAAGAGGCTAACGCCCTCGATTTTGACGATCTTCTCTACTTGACCGTTCGTTTGTTTAAAGAACACAAGAATATTTTAGAAGATTACCAAGCCCGGTGGCACTATCTCCTTATCGATGAATACCAAGATACAAATCCAGCCCAATACCAGATTGCCCGCTATCTCGTGGAAAAAAGTGGTAATATCTTTGCCGTAGGCGACCCCGATCAATCGATCTATTCTTGGAGGGGGGCAAATATTCAAAATATACTTCGCTTTGAAAAAGACTACCCGGGAGCCACCCTTATCAAATTGGAACAAAACTACCGTAGTTCAAATAATATCCTCGAAGGAGCTAACGACTTAATTGCTCATAACGTGAGTCGTTACGAAAAAAATCTTTGGAGCACTAAAGGAGCAGGAGAAAAAATTAAGTTATTTGTCGCCTATGACGAAAGGGAAGAGGGGTGGTTTGTCATCGATGAAATTCTACGACTGCATCAAGAAAAAAAAATGCCCTTTAATGGGATGGCCATTTTCTATCGAACCAATTTCCAATCGCGTACTTTTGAAGACTGCCTCCTACGCCATCGCATCCCTTATACCATTGTAGGGGGAGTCTCCTTTTATCAACGGAAAGAAATTAAAGATGTCCTCGCCCTTCTTCGAATGATCGTCTCCGATAGCGATTACATCTCCTTTGCCAGGTCGCTGCAACTCATTAAAAAGGGCTTTGGCGATACGACACTTGAAAAACTCCAAGGCGGGGCTAGCCAGTCGGCACTCCCCTTGTTAGAGTACTGCAGAAAAGTTTGTAAAGAGGAGCTCCCTCTGAAACTTTCGCTCAAACAAAAAGAAGAGCTTAAAAGCTATCTCGAACTCGTCTCTTCTTTACGCCTGTTACAGAATGAACTTCCCTTACATGAAATCATTGCCCTAACCATTCAAAAAGCAGGAATCTTTGATATCTTAAAACAAGATAGCGAAACTTTTGCCGATAGGAAAGCCAACGTCGAGGAATTGGTAGCTAAAGCAATGGAATGGGAAGGAGAAGCAACTACTCTCTCCTCCTTTCTAGAGGACATCACCCTGAAGGGTTCTGTCGACGATGCCCACTTTGAGGAAGATCGAGTCTATCTCATGACTATCCATAACAGCAAAGGGCTCGAGTTCTCCACAGTTTTCTTAGTCGGAATGGAAGAAGATCTCTTTCCACATGTCAATTCAAAAGACCTACCAGATAAAGTCGAAGAAGAGAGAAGGCTGGCATACGTCGGCATGACCCGAGCCAAAGAAATTCTCTATCTCACAGCAGCCGAATCGCGTTTTCTGTGGGGAGGACTCCGAAGGATGCGGCCTAGTCGCTTCTTGCGCGAAATCCCCAAAGAGTATATCGAAAAAATAATATAGACCTTCTCTTTTCCAAGGGATGCAAGAGTTTAAACAGTCCCAAACGCAGAATTTAAAACAGCTCCAGCGGCTGATTTTGTCACCGCAAATGCAGCAGGCTTTGCATCTTCTTCAATTACCGGTATGTGAACTCTCTTCGATCATTGCCGACGAAATGACCGAGAATCCTATACTTGAATACGTAGAGGAAGAAGAAGAGAGCAGCGAAGATAAGGAAATAGAAATTTTTCAACGCATCGAGGAAGAATTTGGAAGTCTCGCTGGAGGAGGTGCAAGGCATTATAAGACAACTCAGGACGAAGAGGACCTGCGAAATTTTATCGAACGTTCGGTGGCTTACGAAAAATCTCTCTACGATTTGCTCATGGAACAAGCACATCAAACCTTTGTTCATGAAGAAGATATCTCTGCTGCAAAAGCGATCATTGGCAACGTCGATCCTCAAGGATTTCTCACCTCGGGACTAGAAGAAATCTCCCTTCTCTATGGGATTGCTCTTGAAAAATTAGCCGAGCTTCTAGAAGAGATTCAACAATTTGATCCACCCGGAGTAGGGGCGCGCAACTTAAAAGAATCCCTTTTACTTCAACTCCAAAGGCAGGGGAAAAAGGAACAATTACCCTATCGGATCGTCGACGAGCACTTTGAAGATATGCTCCATAACCGTCTTCCTCTTATCGCCAAAGCTTTGGGAGTAACTCCTCAAAAAATTAGAGAGGCGATCTCTTCCGAAGTGGCCAAACTCGACCTCCATCCTGGAACGTGCCAGCCGTTGGGGCATTATAAACAAATAGTCCAACACATTACCCCCGATGTGATCATCCACTACTCCGATAAATTCACCATTGAAGTGAATGAAGAATCGCTTCCTCCCTTGCGCATCAATAAGATCTACTTAAAAATGCTCGAGGACCCCTCACTTTCATTGGAGACGAGAGAGTATATCCGTGAAAAAATCGCTTCGGGCAAGTGGCTCTTGCGCAATCTATGTGAGAGGCACCATACCCTCTATCGGATCACCGAACAATTGATCGAGCACCAAAAAGATTTTTTCTCTGGCCCGAAGGGGAAACTCATTCCACTTACTATGAAGGTTATTTCTGAAAAGCTCGAACTCCATGAATCGACCATCGCCCGCGCAGTAGCAAACAAATACGTCAGCTCTCCTCGAGGCATTTTTCCTTTCCGCTTTTTTTTCACTCATGCCTTTATTACCGATTCAGGCGAAATCCTCTCCTCAAAAACCGTAAAAGACCTGCTGGTCGATATCATCGCCAAAGAAGAGCGCTCTTCGCCTCTATCTGATGAAATGATCTCCCATCTTATCAAAGAACAAGGCATCCCCTGTGCACGCCGAACAGTTGCAAAATACCGTCAGGAACTCGGTATTGGAAACACAACCCAAAGAAGATCTTATTAGGCTCATTATCAATTAGTTAAAAACTTCTAAACTCTCTCCCATTTCTGCCGATATCTTGGTACTCAGGTTAATAAACTCCTTGGAGGTTTGCTATGTTGAAACATTTTAGGGGGGCTTTTAGCTGGCTTGGCATTGGCCCTGACGCAAAAAAACAGAGAAGCGTTCCTCTGACTGGCTGGGAAAAAACCCAGCTCGATCACGACCGCATCACCATCCACGATTCTTTATTGAATTTTAATAGTAAAATCGAGAAATACAACGCTCTTTGCAAAAAATATGAAGAAACTGCTGGTACAGAACGAGGAACCCTATTGCTGCGCCAAATGGAAATTCTGAGAGAAGATATTGAAAAATCTTCGAAAAAAGTGACCAAATTATTGGATGAAACAGTCACCTTGACGCATCACAGGATTCAAAGCTGAAATTATAGAGAAGTTTCCATCGCAAGGAGCTTCTCTTATGCTTCCTAATATATGTCGCGATACGCGAAGGAGAGGAAAAGGCAAAAGTTGTTATTTCCCGATCGGTTAAACGAAGCATGGTGGCTAAGGCCTTTTTGGGGCAGCCTAGCAATGTAGTAAGCTGCCTTCTACAACGGAAGAAAAGGCATTGGAGAAATGTGAGCCTCAGTAACAGTAGTCCGCTCAAGCCCAAAGAGAGAATGAAAGTCAGTTGATGAAAGAAAAAAAGGGCGGGAATAAAAAATGCGCCGATTGTAGTGAGGATATGAGCAGAGAAAGCCAAGGTCACCAGGATAGCTTCGGTTGAAGATTGAAAAAGGGGGCCAAAAAAGCGGCGCCACCCTCGTTTCGATGTTTGATAGGCGAGAATCTCTTCGAAGAGAGGTTCGTCAAAAGCCCCTCGGGCAGCATGGACAGCTTCGTGAGAAATTACTTCCTCTTGATCGTAGAGAGAACTCAATACCCCCTTTTTACGGAGTTGGAGGCGACATTTTCCATCTTCCACTATCGTTATTCCCATATGCCACGGCAAAAGCCCCTTATTGGAAAACGAAATATCTAACCAATCGGGAGAGAATCCATAAAGGTTCTCTACACGTTCAAGAGGTGGAGCGGTTGTGGTAGAATAAGAGGAAACTCTTTTAAAAAAGTGAAGCTCGTCCTCTTTAGGCCCTGGGATTAAACCACGAGCATTCCATTGAAGCAGTTGATCCATTAGAGAACAAAGATTTATCTTTCGAAGAACTTATGATCTTCAAAAGCTTGAGAGAAATGATAAGCAGCTAGGCCTCTGTCTTCTTTCATCTTTGCTGTAAAATCTTGCTGTTTTCTTATGCGGTAGAGTTCTCTCATAGGCCTGTCCTTTTTTTCGAGATGATCTAACAAAAGTATCCAACTCTCTCTTCGAGTGTAAGCCATCCCATGGATCCGTTTTAATTCCCTGCTGTATTTATTTCGAACCTTACGCGGGGTGCCTTCAGGACATAATTTATCGAGAATTTGATTACGGTAAAATTCTTCGCCATTGGGAATGATTTGCGTCTCTTCGTAGATCCTACCCTTAGGGCTAATTTTCATCCAATTATTGAGTAGTTTACGGTTTTTCTTTTCACTTAAGAAGCCATCTAACTTCTCTTGGGGGATCTGGTCCAGTAGAAGAATATGTGCCATTTCTTCTAAGAAAGCAATAAATGCCCCCTCTTTTTGTCTCATCTCACTTAATGTGCCGTTTTCTGGTTTGGAAGCGCCACTAGGAAAGACATCAAAGGCGTGCCCTTTATAACGGGTATGGAGATAGCCGTGGAGAAGGTGAGAATTGGGGTGAGAATGGGGAAAGCTCTTTTCATTATCGATTTTGATGTAAAGATGTTTTCTATCTTCGCCTCTTTTCACCTGTTGTGAAAGAAGTGCTCGAAGCATCAGTTGGTAGTTAGAAATAGGTTCGACATTTTCTGCATCCGGAGAAGGTTTAGGAACTTTAAAAAGATTTTTAACAAAGTTATGAATTTCACTATCGAGAACATATTCTCCAGCAAGAAGTCGCGCTGGTAGCGAATCATGATCGGAGACATGCTCTTTTAACATCACATTTTTATCGTGAGTATCTCCTCCCTCTATCGCCCAATCGAACATCCCTACTCTTTGGAAAGGTTCTCTTTCTACAATCTCGTCAATCTCTCTTTCATGTTTTTGGTAATGCTTGGCAAGAATAGAACGGGGCAATCCATCGTATTTCGTTGGGATGCCCTCTGCTTCGATTTTTTTAGCAAGGACTGTCGATTTTTCTACAAAGCCCTGCATTGAACCAAAGGCTTGTGCGTCTCCTTCATAAGTAGCGCTTTTAATATTCATAGCATAAGTAGAGGGAACGAACCATCCACGCAAATGTCTGTCGGCCCGATAGGCGAGATACTCCGCACGAGCGCCCGAATTGCCCTTCATCGAGGCAGGTGCGGTTCGAAATAGTTTTTTTACTAACGATCGGAGAGTTTTATTATTTTTCCCATCAGCTCCGGCATCGTCTCTTTTCAAGACGAGTGTGGCATGGGCATTATCTTCCCTATCTTGATAGCGACTATGGGTTCTTCGCGTACCGCCTGAGCCTTCTTTATCAGGAGCTTGCATTAAAATGCCCATCCCTTCAAAGGAGTCTGCTTCTTTGTAGGCAGTTTAAACGAGATGCTCTTCCATCTTCATGATGGCAGGTAATTTGTTTCTCCCATCTCTTACTTCTTTCATAGCTTCTTCAAGCTGCTCTTTTTCGCTTTTTATTTCGGGAGAGATGAATTTATCGAGGGTCGACCCTTCGCGAATATGTTTAGGGAGAAGAATTTTCTTTTGAAACATCCTCTCAAAGCACACTCGAGAGGCAGCTCGGTAGAGTGATTTCTGATCGTCGCTCCATTCGCCGCTTTTTTCTAGTTGCTTGATTTTTTTATTAAAGATCTTTAGAGTCTTCTTAACTCTTTGTTTTACCTTCTCTTTTTCTTCTTTCTCGTTTAGCCAGTATTTTAATCTTCCTCCGATTCCAGAAACCTTTTTTAAGGTCTTGCCATCGTTACTAACTCTTAAATTTCCCTTGGTAGTTAAAAGAAGGTGGAGATTTTCGGTATGTCTCTTTTTTCCTAGTTTGATCCTATTTGTTTGATACTCGTAGGAAACCTCCCCGTCACCTGTAAGACTAGGCACCCATACCGACCAAGATTCTCCCGATGTGGAATTGAAACGGACTGCATCTAAAGACATAAAAACTTAATCTGTTATTAATTAAACTTTAATTTATTATATTCTTTACAATATAAAATGTCAATATATATGACTGAAAATGAAGGTTTATTAATTCTACTTCATCTTCCCTTAGGGAGGGCCAAAATAATAAAACTATTGGGATTATATGAAAATTCAATAAATATTTTGAATTCAGAAGAGCCCCTTATTCATGGGTGGAATAAGCTCGATACATGGAAAAAGGACCTCGAAGTAGTTCAAAAAGAGAAGATTTCTCTTCTCAGCTTTAAAGATCCCATCTACCCAGCCTCTCTCCTACAGACTCCTTCCTACCCCCTTCTCCTTTATGTTAAAGGAACGATAGAGGGGAAAGGCCTAGGTATCGTCGGGACTAGGAACGCCTCGCTTTATGGGAAAGAAATGGCCTTCTCTCTTAGC
>JBIOXR010000116.1:0-2134 GCA_044869735.1 Chlamydiales bacterium | reverse complement strand
AAAGACCCATTAAAAAACAATTTTTCTGAGTGGAGAGTGGATTGTCTTTGAAAAGATTCAGTTCACGGCCACAAGAAGCAATGACATTATTTTCTTCGAGTAGGGCACAGAGTTTTTTGATTTCTTCGCGAAGATAGAGGTTTTCGACCTCAACTTTTTTTGCATGGCTGACTTCGCCTACTGTCCCTTTGAATTTCCATAGAGGACAAAGAAGAGCTATCGTTTTTCCACGGAGAACTTCGATGAAACACGCGGGCAAGCTTAAAAGAAGAAAAAGGGAACCGATTAAAATGAGATATTTTTTATAGGCTCCTTTGCGCACCATGTTCAGAGAATTCCTTCACAAAAGCTTCGACGACACGACTAAGTTGAGGAGGAGAGGGAAGCCCGGCAATGTTGACCCTTCCATCCTTCGTGAGATAAATCCCATAATCTGAAATTAAATGTTCGACTCCTTTTTCCGAAAGACCGGTGTAAGAGAACATCCCTTTTTGTTCTTCAATATAATGGAACGATTGATCGGGTAAGCGAGCTGCCAACTCCTTTGCAAATAATTTCCTCATTTTCACCAGACGCTCACGCATTTCACTTAATTCCTTACGCCAAAGGTGAAAAAGAGAGGGATCTTGCAATATAAGCGACACGAGGCGTGCTCCATGCGCTGGCGGTGACGAGTAGATACCCCTGATCACTTGTTTCACTTTACTCCCAACTGCTTCGGCCTCGTCGCGCGATCGACAAAGAAAGAAGGTGGCTCCTACTCTTTCACCATATAGGCCAAAATTTTTTGAACACGAGTAAGTGACTACTATTTCAAGAGAGGCTTCGGCGAATCTCCTCACCGGCGCCACATCTTCTTCGAGATTAACTCCAAATCCTTGATAAGCAATGTCAAAAAATGGAAGAAGGCCCTGCCTTTTAACGAGAAATAAAATCTCTTCCCACTCTTTTGCCGTTAAGTCATATCCCGTGGGATTATGGCAAGCTGCCTGCAATAAAAGTATGCTTCCTTTAGGCATGCACCCTACTTCTTTGCACATTCCCTGGAAATCGAGCTTCTTATGTTCTTGATCGTAATAAGGATAGGTTCTAACTTTCAATCCACTCATCTCAAAAAGACGATGGTGGTTATCCCAGGTAGGAGAAGAGAGAAAAACTTCCTTTGCAATCTTCTCTCTGGCCAAGAACCGAGCAGCGACTCCTAATGCTCCCGTTCCCCCAATCGCTTGAGTGGCATAGAGGGGCTCAGAAAAATTTTTCCCAAAAAGAAGCTCTTGCAGACTAGAGAGAAAAAGTGGATCGCCATCGATAGGCAAATATTCATTGGGAAGATGAAGCTCGAGAAGTTTCTTCTCGGCTTTTTCAACCGAATCGAGGATATAAGGCTTTAGTTCTTTAGTTTTATAGGCCCCCACACCTAAATTAACTTTCCCCTCTCTTCCATCTCTGGCAAATGCCTGGTTGAGCCCTAAAATGGGATCTAATGGAGCTTTTTCAATTGTTCCAAAAAAACGCATGCACACTAGTCTAAGAGAAGAGGTTTTTTCTCCCAATACAATACTTTAGCGGACGGAAAATGGTTCCGGCTGATACACTTTTCTCCTTCCGGGGCGTTAGCTCAGTTGGTAGAGCGCAACAATGGCATTGTTGAGGTCATCGGTTCGACTCCGATACGCTCCACTCTTCTTTTTTTAGCTTTGCGACAAATAACGGTTTAGCTAGAATCGCGCTTAATGATTCAATCTGTAAAAAAAAATCTAAGCACTTTTCTCATCTTCTTCGGGATGGCACTAGGCCTCGCTTTGGGGTATGCGAATATAGGTTTTATCAATAAGACGGCCGAAGTCAGTTCGAACATGTTCCTTCGGTTGCTGCAAATGCTTAGCATTCCGATCATCTTTCTCTCCATCACCTCGACGATCACCGGAATGAAAGATCCCAAAGAGATGAAAAAGCTAGGAAAGAAAGTCTTACTTTATACCATCGGTACGACCATTGTTGCTGCTATCATCGGTTTGGTGTTTTTTAAAACTATCAACCCCTTGCGTGGAGTGGGAGCCCCAGGAGCTGCCACCATCTCAAATTTACCCGAGCAAGGTTCGTACTTGACCTTCTTTGTCAACATTATCCCTTC
>JBIOXR010000115.1:0-9580 GCA_044869735.1 Chlamydiales bacterium | reverse complement strand
CCTCAACAAATCTACAATCAAACATTGAGGACTTCTTTTGTGCAGATCCATGGGTATGCTGTGATTGTTTTTAGCGATCTAGATAATCAACTAAGTATATGCCATCCCTATGCGCAACAGATGGTTTTTTCTGAGGCTTTCTCAGAGCCACTAGAATCGATTCAAATCAAACCCGATAAGATTATTGCCATCCCTAAAAGCAAGGAAGAGGAGTTGCATTACGTATTCTACGATCCTGAATTAGTGCCCAAGGTTGATAAATCCAGAGTGCGAAAACAATCGATTAAACAGGATACAAATAACGCCCTGTCAAAGAAGTAGGGTGCCCTTTAATCCCTTCGGGCGGCCCGCTATAGAGTAGATAACCTCCCTTTTCTCCTGAGGTGGGCCCCAGATCGACGAGATAGTCGGCTTGCCTCATAAAATCGAGATGGTGCTCGATGGCGATCAACGTATTCCCCTTTTCAACGAGTTTTAACATGACTTGAAGTAACTTGTGAATATCGTCGGCATGTAACCCCGTTGTCGGTTCATCGAAGAGATAGAGCGTCTTACCCGTACCTCTTTTGGAAAGTTCAAAGGCCAGTTTCATCCGCTGCGCCTCCCCCCCTGAAAGAGAGCTCATCTCCTGTCCCATGGTGAGATATCCCAATCCAACGGAGAGCAAAGTGTCAAAAATCCTCTTAGCCTTGGGGATAAAATGAAATAGAGCCGAGGCTTCTTCCACGGTAAGGCCGAAAAGATAGCCAAAGTTTTTCTCCTTATAATGGATGCTCAAGGAGAGGGGATTTAATCTTGCTCCTTTGCACTCTTCACATTGAATAGAAACAGGAGGGAGGAAGAGCATTTCTACTTTTTTAAATCCCAACCCATAGCAACTCGTGCACATACCTCTGCGATGATTCGGACTGAAGTTGCTATTTTCTAGTCCTTTAGTTTTGGCTGCAGGGAGGGAGGCGAAAAAAGTACGCAAGAGAGGGAAAAGCTCAGAATAGCTTCCGACATCCGAGCGTATAGTATGGCCGATAGGGTCTTGATCAATGGCAATTAACTTATCGAATGCTTCTAATCCAACGACTTTCGTGCCTTCCCAAGCAACGGCCCCTTTTCTCCCTCGCCTCTGCAATGACGCTCGCGCTGCTTTCTCAATAACGTCGTGGAGGAGAGTCGATTTCCCCGAGCCCGAGACCCCCGTAATGCAGGTAAAGAGTCCAACGGGAAGGGAAAGAGAGAGATTTTTCAAGTTGTGTTGTGAGGCATGGGAGATCGTAAAAAACCGCGAAGCTTTTTTGGGTTTTTTTGGCTGCCCTATACTTTTTTTCCCCGAAAAATAGGAACCTGTCAAAGAGGCAGAGTGGTGCAGTATGTCGCTGTAAGTCCCTTCAGCTACGATTTCACCGCCATGGATGCCCGCACCCGGCCCAAAATCAAAGATTTGATCTGCCATCTCTATCATCTTTTGATCATGTTCGACTAAGAGGAGAGTGTTGTTGAGTTTTTTCAATTCTTGAAGTGCGGAGATCAAACGGTGGATATCGTGGGGATGAAGACCGATCGTTGGTTCATCGAGGACATAGAGAACTCCTGTAAGTGAACTTCCGAGTTGCCTCGCCAAGCGAATCCGCTGCGCTTCTCCATTGCTCAATGTAGGAGCTGAACGATTTAAGCTAAGATAACCCACTCCAACAACCTCCAAGAATTTTAATCGCTTTTTCAGTTGTGAGAGCACTTCGGAGAGGAGTCGGCTTTTGTCTTTATCGAGCTCCAAAGAATCGATATACATCAGAGCATTTTCAATGGGAAGAGCACATAGAGAAGGGAGCGTTTCACCTTTTAAGCGCACATGGCGAGCGAGCGGGTTGAGTCGCTCTCCTTGGCATGCGGGGCAGGTCACTGCATCGAGAAGAGTAGAGAGATTAGCTTTAATCTCATTCGTCCCCAATTTCGCCGCTCTTTCTAAGGTAGGTTCGATACCTTTCCAACGGAAATAAGAGTTTTTGCTCTTGATCACATTTCCTTCCGGCGCTCCTCTAAAAATCAAAGCAAGATGTTGAGCGGAAAGTGATTCTAAAGGTGCATCGGGATCGATCCCTTCGTTTTCGAAAAAGCGGTAGAGGTCGGCAAGAGGGCCCTTTTGCATCTTTCCCATGAAGGGGATATTCCATAACGAAGAAAGGAGGTGCTTTAAGGAAAGAAAGAGAATCTCCTCTTTTTGAGAAAGATGGCACCCATATTGAATGCCTAAACCCTGGCATTCGCTACACATCCCTTCGGGGCTATTAAAAGAGAAAGAATGGGGAGTAATCTCAGGGAACGACTGTCCTGTTTTTTCTACAGAAAAAGCGAAGTTGAAAAAACGCTCTTCGTTTTCTGCGACGACTCCTACCGACTTTCCCGAAACGGCGACTCCCTTTTCAATGGCCTCTGCGATGCGGCTTTCCGTAGCTGAGCCGATTTTCAATCGATCGATCACCAACTCTATTTGGTTTTTTCTTCTTCTATCGTAGGGAATGGGGCCATCGAGCTCATAAATTTCTTTATTGAGGCGGAGTCGTAGATAACCTTGTCTTTGGAGAAGAGAAACGAGATGCTCAAATTTTTCGCCCTTACTTAGTTCTAAAGGAGCGAGAATTACCATTTTTGTTCCTTCGGGATATTTGAGCAATTCATGCACGATGCTTTCTTTAGTGATCTTTTTAATCTCTTCTCCTGTCGTGGGATCATAAGGCGTTCCTGCTTTGGCAAACAGAATGCGCAAATAATCGTATATCTCTGTCAATGTCCCCACCGTACTCCTTGGATTTCCTCCAGAAGCTTTTTGTTCAATGGCAATCGCAGGGGAGAGGCCGCTCACTTGTGAAACCTTTGGTTTAGGCAAGGGACGGACGAACTGGCGAGCATAAGGAGAGAGCGATTCGCTATAGCGCCTCTGTCCTTCTGCATAAACGGTGTCAAAGGCAAGAGAACTTTTACCCGAACCTGAAGGACCGGTACAAACAGTCATTTTTCCCCGTGGGATTTCGAGATAGAGATCTTTTAAATTGTTTTGCTTGGCTCCTTCGACAGCAATAGAAGTGATTCCTTTGCGTGCCGCTCCCTTTTTTTTCGCCTTCAAGGAGAGAACTTTTTTTTCCAACACCTCTTTTAGAGCGCGTCCCGTAGGAGTAGGAAGTATGGCGATTTTTTCAGGAGCGCCTGCTCCCATTAGTTTCCCTCCTTCGGCTCCTCCGTTTTCTCCCAAATCAATCACCCAATCTGCGGTTTTTACCACATCCATGTGGTGCTCGATCGCCAGAACCGTGTTGCCTTTGTCGACAAGAGCTTGAAGAAGATTCAAGAGAAAGCGCACGTCGTGAAAATGGAGCCCTGTCGTCGGTTCATCTAGTATATAGAAAGTTTTACCCGAAGGAGGGCGCACCAACTCTTTCGCCAATTTGATCCGTTGTGCTTCCCCTCCTGACAAAGTGGTGGCAGGCTGGCCTAAGGTGATGTATCCCATCCCCACTTCGACTAAAACTTCGAGTTTGCGCCTCAAAGGAGGGATGTTTTCAAAAAACAACAGCGCCTCTTGCGCCGTCATCTCGAGGACGTCATGTATATTTTTTCCTTTGTAGAGAATGGATAACGTTTCTTTATCAAAGCGTTGCGATTTACAGACCGGGCAAGTTACCCAAGCATCCTCGACGAAATCCATATCGATTTTTACGCTTCCCATTCCTCGGCATTCAGGGCAGGCTCCCTCTTTCACATTGAAACTAAATCGCCCTGGAAGATAACCGCGTGCTTTGCTTTCAGGTAATTCGGCAAATAGGTTCCGGATCTCATCGAACAGTTTAATATAGGTCGAAGGGTTGGAGCGAGGATTGCGTCCGATGGGCGATTGGTCGATAGCGATAACTTTATCGATGGCTTCGACGCCCACCAATTTGTCAAATGCTCCCACTTCTCGATCTCCGTGATGAAGAATGTTCAAAAGAGCAGGGTACAAAGTTTCTGTAATAAGAGACGATTTTCCCGATCCCGAAACTCCCGTCACGGCAATAAACATCCCTAAAGGAAAAGAGACATCGATATTTTTCAAATTGTGGTGGGTGGCTCCTAGAAGCTGTAACGCTTTTTTAGAAGTTCTCTTTTTATGGGGAATTTCTATCGACTCTTTTCCACTTATGTAAGCACCGGTGAGAGAACGAGGGTTGTCGATCAGCTCTTTTAGCGTTCCATTGACGAGAATTTCTCCTCCCTCTTTTCCAGCTCTTGGTCCAAAATCGACAATCCTATCTGCCGAGAGAATCGTCTCTTCATCGTGTTCGACGACGATCACCGTGTTTCCCATGTCTCGTAAATTACGGAGTGTCTCGAGGAGTTTTTTATTATCTCGAGGGTGAAGACCGATAGAAGGTTCATCTAGGACATAGGTCACCCCGACAAGCCCACAACCCACCGAGGAAGCGAGGAGTACGCGTTGAGCTTCGCCACCCGAAAGAGTGGGAGCAGTTCGATCGAGAGTAAGATAGTGGAGGCCTACATCGTTGAGGAAATGGAGGCGCGTCTGGATCGATTTGATCAGTTCTTTTGCAATCATGAGATCGGTGGGAGAAAGCGAGAGAGATGAAAAAAAAATTTGCATCTCTTGAGCGGTCATCGCAGTAAGAGCGTGGATTGTTTTTCCACCCAGCTGCGTGGCGGCTGGGTAGCTCTTTAGGCGCGAACCCAAACAGAGAGGGCAGGTTTGCTGCCGCATCAGCTGCTCCATTTTTTTTCGATAACCATCGCTCGTTGCTTCGGCATACCGATGCTTGGCTTCATAAATCACTCCCCGCCATTGCACGTAATCGCTCCACGATTGGGGGCGCGACGGATGCGTGAAGTGCATGAGGACCCATTTTTTTTCTGTGCCATAAAGAAAGACTTCTTTGGCTTTTTCTGAGAGATCTTTCCAAGGAGTGTGGACACTGAATCGATACAAAGAAGCTAAATTGTCGTAGATATTTCCATATCTTACTGTTTGATATGAACTCGCTATAATGCAGCAATCTTCTGCAATACTCTTTTCAGGATCGATGACTAATGAGAGATCGAATTCCTCCGTTCTACCTAAACCGTGGCATTTTGGGCACATGCCCGAAGGGCTATTAAAAGAGTAATCGTGGGGTTCAAGAGGGCCATAGGAGAGTCCCGATTGAGGAGAATAAGCATGTTGCGAGTAGAGCCTCTCTTCTCCACTAGTGAGGTCTGCTACCACCAATGTACCTTTACCTATCTCGAGGCCACTAGTTACAGCTTCGGCGAGCCGAGTGAAATTCTCTGGAGAAATCGTGATTCTATCGACGACGATTTCAACATCATGGGTGACATTTTTATCGAGAGAAACCTCTTCGCTGAGATCGATAAATTTTCCATCGAGTCGAACTCGTGTAAATCCTCTCTTTTGCAATAGATCGAAATCGTCTTTGAATTCTCCCTTTTTATCCTTAGCATAAGGGGCTAGGATCATCGCTTTTGTTCCTTTGGGTAGCGTTTCGATAGAGCGGAGGATTTTCTCCTTGCTTTGGGGGGTAACCCGTTCACCACTTACTGGGCAATAATTGATTCCGACGCGTGCATACAAAACGCGCAAATAGTCGTAGATCTCCGTTAAAGTGCCTACGGTGGAACGAGGGTTTTTCCCAGCCGTTTTTTGTTCGATGGAGATCGTTGGCGAAAGTCCAGAAACATGTTCGACATCGGGTTTCGCCAAATCGCCTAAATAACGTCTAGCATAGGTAGAGAGCGATTCGATGTAGCGGCGCTGTCCTTCGACGAAAATGGTATCAAAAGCCAAAGACGATTTCCCCGAGCCTGAAACTCCTGTAAAGACGATGAGCTCATTGGTGGTTAGTTCCAGATCAACCGATTTGAGGTTGTGGACTTTGACTTTCTTCAAAACTATTTCCATTGGAATAAAGGATAAAGGATGAGAGATAAAGGATGCAGCCCTATTTTCATCCTTCATCCTTAATCCTTGATCCTATATTTTATGGAGACAGGATATGGAAATTTTTTCAAAAAGATGCCTTCTCGTACCAAGATCGTAGTGACTATTGGTCCTGCAGTAGGGACTAAAGAAAAAATAATGAAGCTCATTGAGGCCGGAATGAACGTCGCCCGCCTCAACTTTAGCCATGGCACTTATGATGAGCATAAGGCGATGATCGATCTGATCAAAGAGGTGAGGGAGAGCCTCCAATTGCCTCTTCCTCTCATGCTCGATACCAAAGGCGCGGAAATCCGCTTGGGTCATTTAGCGAAAGAGGAGGTGTTTCTCAACGAGGGGCAAGAGTTTTTATTGGTCAAAAACCCCGTAGAGGGGAATGAAGAGCAAATTACGTTGACCCCTGCTATGGCCATCGATGCCCTTAGAGAGGGGATGCTCTTACTCCTCGATAATGGCTATATACAAGTACGCGTCGTGAAGCGAGAAAGAGATTCAGTCAAAGTGAGAGTCGAGCATGGGGGAGTTATTCGTTCGACCCGAGGGGTCAATATCCCCGAGGTCGACCTTAATTTCCCCGCACTCACGGAAAAAGATATTGAAGACATCAAGTTCGGGTGTGAACAGGATGTCGATTTTATTGCTGCCTCTTTTATTCGTTCAGCTGACCACGTCCTCGATATCAAGCGATTACTTCATGAACAGGGCAAGCCAGAGATAGAACTCATCGCTAAAATTGAGAATTCTAAAGGGGTGGCTAACTTTAACAGCATCGTCGCAGTAGCCGATGGCATCATGGTAGCTCGCGGCGATTTAGGGGTAGAAATGCCCCTCACCCAAGTGCCGCGATTGCAGAAAATGATGATTCGCGAAAGCACCGTGGTAGGGAAATCTTCCGTGACAGCTACCCAGATGCTCGAATCGATGATAAAAAACCCCCGGCCGACGCGCGCAGAAGCTTCCGATGTGGCAAACGCCATCTACGATAGCACTTCAGCAGTGATGCTCTCCGGAGAGACAGCAATTGGTCGTTTCCCGATAGAAGCGGTGAAGATGATGAAGGCCATCATTCAAGATACGGAAAGCGATTTTGATTATTACGAATTTTTTAAAAAAAATACGCAGAGAGTTTTTAGCGATGTCCCCTTCGCGGTAGCCCAAGCCAGCCTAAAAACAGCTTACCACACGGGCGCAAAGGCCATCTTCGCCTTCTCCTCATCCGGTTCAACAGTCAAGCTCCTTTCTAGACTTCGTCCCGAAATGCCCATTATTGCTTTGACGAGTAACCCCAAAGTCTACCATCAGCTGGCTCTAGCGTGGGGGGTAACACCCTTACTTTGTACTGAGACGAGTCGCATAGAAGAGGCCTATGAGAAGATCGTCGCCTTCGCTCTCGAGAAAAAGCTTGTGCGCCAAGGAGATCTCGTCGTTATCACCGCAGGTACTCCTTTTGGCCGTCCCGGCACTACTAATATGATGATTGTGAACCGCATTGGGGATATCCTCATGCGTGGTCAAGGATAGCTTCTTTTTATAATCTTTATTTTCATTGAAAATTTTTTAATAGTATGTGTAAAATTGGAACATTGATTTTAAAAGGGTTAAAATGTCTTTCATTTCAAGAATTTCAAACCAGATCCCCCTTCAAAATAGCAAGGAAATTATTCTTGTGACCGTTAGAGTAGCTACTTTTGGTACAGGTGCTGTTGTATTTATTGGAAGCTTAGTAGCAGCTGGTCTTTTCTTTCCTCAAATTAACATTGCTTCTATTGCAATCGTAGGCAGTGCAACTGCTGTTTCTGGAGCCCTTTTCGCCCTTGGATTTTTTCTGCCACAGCTCCTTACTCTTCTAAAGAAAAAAGAGGTCTCTTATTCCCCTACTTCTGCTACTGAAAGGTTCGGGTTGGCTGCAAACTCTTCGAGAACAGGTCTTTGTCACTATTCGCTCATCGAACAAAACGAAGAATATAAACGTGTAAAAGCACTCTTTGCCGAGGAAGGATATGAAACGACAAAGCAAGAAAGAGCTGCGGGGATTCTCGAGGGGATGACCTGCGGAGATGCCCTGGGATCCCCGTTGGAATTTCTGCCTTATAAGCCGGCGGGATACCAGAAGCGCGGGAAAAAAATTGGCATGCAACCTGGTGCAATAACCGGGGCTAGTAAGATTTATTCAGGTTATAGTACTAGGTTTCACCTTAAGCCCGGCCAATGGACAGACGATGCCTCCATGGGCCTTTGCCTTGCCGATCAATTGATCGAAACACGGGGTCAGCTCGACGGAAAACAACTCATGTGGGCTTTTAAAGATTGGTGGGAAAGAGGGTATAACAACGCTTTTACGAATCCCCCTCAGGGTTCCGTGGGATTAGGTGGAAATATCTCTGAGTCTTTCGATGCATTTAATTGCGGTAGACATGAGACGGGCGATTATGAGACACCAGCTGGCAATAACTTTACATCGGGCAATGGGTCTCTTATGAGAAATGGTAGCGTCGCCATAGTGGCTACGACAATCGAAGAAGCTATGGAACTAGCCTGGAAACAGAGTAAGGTCACCCACCAAGGAGAAGAAGCTGCTGCCTGCTGCCAGCTCATGGCCTATTTCATGTTCCATGCTCTACATAGTAAAGAAGAAGACCCCAATGAACGAAAAAAGGCTGTCTTTTCCCTTCTTCCGTCATTCAAAAGCTACAACCCCGATGAACCTAGCGAAACCTGTAAAAGCGTTAATAGTCTTGCCAAAAGTAGAAAAAAAGTGACAAATCCCCATCCCAAGGCCACCCAAAAAGAGAATTGGAACTGGTTAAGTAAAAAATTTACTTATAATTCTGAGAGGGCGCGGGCTCAGCCAGGGTACATAGGTTCTTATAGCATGGATGCCTTAGCCATGGCCCTTCATTGTGTCTATACTACAGACAGCTTCGAAGATGCCGTTATTAAAGCAGTCCGCTCGGGTGGAGATGCCGATTCCGTGGGAGCCATTACTGGCCAACTGGCAGGAAGTCTCTATGGGGCAAAGGCCATACCGAAAAAATGGCGAAAAGCTGTAGGGCAATGGGATAGAGGAGATATTATTCCTCGGGCATTAATTTTGGACAATATAAGAGAAAACAATTGATTTTTTAATTAATTATTTATTAAAATAATATTAAGATTTAACAAGGGGTAGAAAAATGGATCAAATGCAAGATACAAGTAGAAGGACAATAGCTCAAGAAGATAGTCAGAATCTCATTTTAAGAACTTTACAAAGAGCCAAACACAATTGGCGATGGTTTGCGGTTGGTGGAGTTGCTACATTAGCTGTAATATTCTTTAGTTCGGGGATGGCAGGGTTCGGTTTATATAGTCTTCTCTCTCATGGAGCTGTCAGCCAAGCCTTAGGAAAATGGGCCTGGAGCTTTATCGCAGCTAGTGCCGTTATACCCCTTTTAACTCTACTAGCTTTAGGGGTACTCAAAGGTGGTCATTATTGGTTTAATCATCGCGAACCTGTAAGAGCTCGAGTCCAATGGATTCCTGGTAGAGCTCATCGGAACGATTCTGAAATCTAAGAAAAATTCTTAACCCTATCTATTTCTAGATAGGGTTTTTTATTCCTTTATT
>JBIOXR010000114.1:0-7157 GCA_044869735.1 Chlamydiales bacterium | reverse complement strand
GATGGAGCTGTCGTCATTCGTGGGAATTCGATTGTCGCAGCAGGAGTCATCTTGCCACTAGCACACGAGACATCGCAGCTCTCTAAAACGATGGGTACCCGTCACAGGGCAGCTCTAGGAGCCAGTCAAAAAAGCGATGCCTTGATCATCGTTATTTCTGAAGAAACGGGAAAGGTATCGATTGCGCGCGAAGGGATCATGACGCGGGGAGTAAAAGTCGACCGCTTTCGTGGGATCGTGAAGAGTGTCTTCACTCCCCCTGAACATCCGAAAAAAGAGAAATTCTGGAAAATTTTTTACCATAACCAATGAACTTTTCAATCCTTAAGAGAATTTTTATCACGAACTGGCCGAGAAAGCTCGTCGCTGTTATCTCGGCTCTGATCATCTGGATGCTTGTTTCTGAGTCATTGACTACGAGTCGTACGATAGCCAATGTTCCCATCCGAATCATCAACTTACCACCCGATAAAACAGTGGAAGGAATCCTCCCGAACGGGCTTCTTAAAAAGAAAATCACTTTAACTCTAGAAGGAAAAAAATCGGCCATCGAAGAGATTCAACCCACGGATCTCGAAGTGGTACTCAATGCACAAGGAAAAAATGAGAGTTGGCTCGCCACGATCGACCAAAAATCGGTGGTCTCCCTCAATCCATCTGTCGATTTCAAAAAAGAAGTCACAAAGATCAGCGGCAATGATATTTTTATTAAACTAAGCAAGCTCATTACGTTGCAAATCCCCGTCACAATCACAAAACCGATCGGAGATTCCCCCCAAGGATATCAATTTGTCGATGTTTGGCCCAAGTATCTCTCTCAAACAGTCACGGGCCCCGAAGCAGAAGTTGCCGAACTTAAAAGCCGAGGTTTAACGCTTACCTTTGATTTGAGTAAAATCAAAAAAAAGCAGCTCGACGAGCTACAGGAGATCCAAAACGCTAAGGTCTCTGACGAGGTGAGTTATTTCGTACCTGGGAGCTGGAAACAGATCCCCATCCCCTTCCGCGAAGGCCAAACAGAACCGTTAAATGACCCACGCGCTGAGTTTTTGCGCATCGATTTTCTCAAACAAGACCTCCTGCTCATAGGCAATAAACTCCCATTGGCTCTCTTCTTTCCTCCCAAATACGTACCTATCGTCAATCCACAAACTTATTCCCTGGTTATTAATGCTTTATTAGAAAGAGAGCATGGAGTAACCTTCTTAGATATACCTTTATATGCTAAAAATGTGAGCCAGTTGTTTCTCGACGTGGTGAAAGATAACCTTCTCATTTTTATCATCATGGCTCCTAAAGAAATCTCTAGTACATTGGGTTGGTCCTTAGAGTTTATCGATCAAAATTCCTTAGAAGAGGCGTACTTGAAAAGAACCCTCGATCAAAATGGAAAAAGGACGGGCGACGACTTGCAGCCACAGTTGAGAGAAGAGTACCTAAGAAACCGATTTCGCACCTACCTTCATAAGCTCGTCCTCTACAGAAGCGCAAATAAAAAATTAAAGCTCGTCCCTACGATCAAGGAGAAGACGGTCGAGGTAACTTTGAAGTGAAAATTGCCTTTTTGAAGAGCCATTTTTCCACATTGGGTGGATTGGAAAAATATACTTTACGCCTCGCTCATAGGTTTGCCAAAGAGGGGCATGAGGTATTTCTTTTGACGACCTCTCATCCTTCGGTGCCCCTTCCCTCTCCTGAGGGGGTTACGGTCATTTCCCTCTGCGCCAGAGCTCCTTTCAGCTTCTACCACCTCTTTCGGTTTAATCGGTTGGCAAACCAGTGGTTAAAAAAAAATCGATGCGACATCGTCTTCGGCAATGACCGCAACACACAACAGACGCACTACAGAGCAGGGAATGGCTCCCATGCTGCCTATCTCCATCAAAGGCGCCTTGTCAGCTCTTTTCTTCAACCCCTTCTCTTTCGCATCAACCCTCTACATCGCCTCATTCTCTCCTATGAAAAAAAGGCATTTGAACATCCCGATCTCAAAATTCTCTTCACCCCTTCATCGATGGTGAAAGACCAGATCTTGAACACCTATGCCATTTCTCAGGAGAAAGTCGTGGTCGTTCATAATGGAGTCGAATGGAGTGAACTCCACGATCCTTTCCATCTTTCTTTTCCTAAAGAAAAGTGGAGGCGCACCCTGGGCCTCAATCCCAAGTGCTATCAACTCCTCTTCATCGGCAATGGCTATTTGAGGAAAGGGCTCCTCTTTCTCTTAGATGCCCTAGCCCTTTTAGGGGAAAAGAAAATAGAACTTTCGGTCATCGGCACCGATAAAAACATGGCTTTTTTCTCTTCCTATGCCAAAAAAAAAGGCCTCGAAGAACAAGTAAAATTCTTTGGAAAACAAAAAAACGTCTTTCCCTTCTATTCTGCAGCAGACTCTCTCTTTATTCCCTCCCTCTATGATCCCTTTGCTAATGTTACTTTAGAGGCCCTCTCCATGGGGTTATTTGTCGTCAGTTCTCCTTATAATGGCGGAGGTGAAATTCTTTCCCCTCACTCAGGTCATCTCCTTAAAAAACCTCTCGATGCCCATAGCCTCATGGAGGGAGTAAAAATTGCTTTAAATCACCCCAAGGAAGAGGCTTCTGCTTTATCTATCCGACAAAGTGTGAAGGAGTTGGATTTTTCTACTCAATTAGATAAAATCGTTTCATTAACTATATCTACTACCATTTCCAGTGCGTAATTTTCTCCACTTTCTAAGCTATCTTGCCGTAAGGATGATTTGTTTCCCCATTTCCCTTCTCCCCCTTCCTCTTCTCCATCAAGTGGGCAGGTGGCTTGGAAGGGCGGCCTACTATTGCCATTTCAGCTTTCGAAAAAAAACTCTTACTAACTTATCAATTGCTTCGAAACTCGCACTCACCGAAGAAGAGAAAAAGAAAATAGCGAAAAAATCGTTTGAAAGTCTTGCCATCACTTGTCTCGAATTCTGCCGTTTACATAAAGAAAATATCGATCATCTTATTATACGCAAAGGAGCCCATGTCGAGATCGAAACCCTTTTACAAAAAGGGACGGGGATTATTTTCCTCACAGCGCATCAAGCGAATTGGGAAATTCCTTTTTTATTTATGACGCAACATTATCCTGGAGTAGCGATTGGCAGGCCCATTAAAAATAAACGCCTCTATAATTGGGTTCTCTCCATGAGAGAAAAGTATAAGGGAAGAATTGTGATGCCCAAACACGCCATCAAAGAGGGTCTTGCTGCTTTGAAACGGGGCCATTTTTTAGGTATTGTTGGAGACCAAGCTTTTCCGGGCAGCCCCTACTCTTTTCCCCTTTTTGGCACGCGGGCCTGGACGGCTTCTACACCCGCTCTTCTCTCTTATCGGACAGGGGCTCCTCTCGTCGTAGCCTCCACAGAAAGAATTAAAGGAAAGTACGCCATCACTGTCCATCCTCCACTGTGGCCCGATCTTGAAAAACCAATGAAAGAAGAGGTCTCGCGCTTAATGGATAGTGCGATGGGGTATCTCGAAAAGAGTATTGAAGAGAGGCCTGACGAGTGGTTATGGCAACATGACCGATGGAAGCAACAAGGGATCGACCATGTCAAAAGGAAATACCGCTTTGGTTTTATTTGCATTGTGTTCCCTCAAGACCCAACCCCTTTTCTTCCCCTTCTTTCCACCTTCCGCGAGATTTATCCCCGCGCGTTCCTCTCCTTTTTTGTCCCTCGCGGTTGGGAAGAGAAAATCGGCGGCGAAAATATCGAAGTGCATGCCTATAGCTCCTACGACGATCTCTTTGTCCGCGATTACCGCTACCAGCTCCTCTTTGATTTCATCGGTCTTTGGAGGCTCCGTTGTCATTACCGACGTTTAGGAGTCTTCAGAACCGTGACCCTTAAAAAAATTAAACAGTCAGCTTCGCGCCGTGGGTACTCTCACGAGAAAGAGTGGAGTAAATTGTTAAAACTGGCGATTTGTAAGTGAAATGCCCGAGAATCGTTTTTATCTAATCGATCCGCTAGAAAATGGAACAAAAGTTCGCCTAACGGGAAAAGAATTTCACCATTTAGCTCGCGTCATGCGAGGAGAACCCGGCGATATGGTGGAACTCGTCAATGGGAAAAACAGTTTGGCTAAAGGTGAGATCGAGGTTATCGAGAAACATGCAGCAGTCATTGCCATTATTCGCGTGGATAATCGCCCTCCTCTGTCACATCAAGTGATTCTTGCCCAAGCTATCACGCGCCCCCACACCTTGGAATGGATTATTGAAAAAGGCACTGAGCTTGGAGCTAGTAGTTTCAGCCTATTTCCCACTGCTTCTAGCGAGATGCAAATTCTCCCTCCTCGCGTGCAAGAACGCCTCTCCTACATTGCCATTGGGGCAATGAAACAGTGTGGAAGGCTCGATCTCCCCCAAATTAATTATCTACCTTCTCTAGAATCGCTTTCTCAATTGGAGGGAAAAAAATATCACGGGGACTTAAATAAAGAAGCTCCTCTTTTCCAAGAAGTATATGAAAAAAATGGACCCGTTGTTTTTTGCATTGGACCTGAAAGTGGATTTACCCAAAAAGAACTCGACTTGCTAACCTCTTTAGGAAGTTTAGGGGTGCGCCTCCATCCCTACACCTTACGGGCAGAGACTGCGGCCTGTGTAGCTCTAGTTCTCTCTGTTTGAAGATATGCAAAAAGCCTTTGCCTCTTCCTCCACCACGTATTTCTAAGGTAAACGTCAACATAGAAATCAAGCAATTTACTATGGGTTAAAGCCCGTACCTCCGGTTCAAGAACTTTTAACTCCGCGTCCGCTGCAAAAAGATCCCCTTCTTCCTTTATTCTTGTATAAGCAATATCTAAAAAAGCATAAGTTCGCGATGCACCTTTTATTTCACTTGCATATCTTCTTCGATCTTCTAATTGCAATGCATGATAAGAAAGCTCCAAGAGGTCAACGTCAGGATCTTTTGATTTTTTAGCTAACTCATAGGCTTTTTCAAATTCTTGCCGTTTTGCAAGTAACCTGATAATAATTTTAGAATTTAAATTAAATTTGTTCGAAGTGATTATAGCGTCGTCGATTTTTCCCATGTTGACTTGCTTTTGGAATATAATTTGACCGATTGTAAATTTGCTAATGTATACCCTTTTCGTAATTTTTCGTTTTTTCACCTCTCTTTCTCCAGCATTTTCTTCAGAAGAAGAGTCGCTAGGAGTATCCTGTGCAGCATCAGTTGTCGTCGATAATTCTATGTCAGAAAATGCATGATCGATTTTTTTAAGTATTTCTTTGTAAGCGGCATCATCCGAGGCTTCGAGAAGATGAGCTAACACTTCTATCTCATCTTCACCCAAGATCTCCTTAGAAATTCTTTCTAGGGCATCGAGATTTATTTTTTTAAAATGTACCAATAAAATGTCTGCCTTTAAAGAGAGATTTTTAATGCTTTTCAAATACCGTAATGATTTCACCTCGTTTATTTTAGAATAAAAAACTGCCAACTCTTTATTTATGCTATCTTTTTCCAAAGCCCGTAAAGCATTATAAATTATGCAATCTTCAAACAAATTCGTAACGCTATCAATCTCCCCTTTTTTAATTTTATCGATAAGCACTTGCGCGATCAAAAGCGACAGTGCTTCTTCATCGAAAAAGTTCATGTTCGTCTCTTGAATGCTCCTGCCACGTGTCATGCAAATAGCATAGGTAGAGGAACCATCATCCAACGTCATTTTTTTTAGTTCGACTCTTATGTCTATTTCACTCATTTTGCTTTTAGTGAAACAATAGGGAAGTAGTTCTGGGGAGTGCCGGCTTAAAAGAAGAGAGAGGGCCTCCCCCTCTTTAGGATCCGCTTTTTCTATCACCCTTTGCCAGATCTCTTTTCTGGACGCAGGGTCTACTTCTCGTAATGTGTCAACTGTAAATGTCCCCTCCTTAATTTGAGATGAAATAATATAGTTAAACAATAAAAAAAGCTTTTTTAATAAAAGGTCTTTACTGTTACGACTTTTTGGATCCGCTGTCTTTATTTTTTTCCGAGGGGGTTCTTCTTCTACAGAAGTGGTAGTAATCAACCTTATTTCTCTCTCGATTAGGCAAGTAGCTTCAGAAATTTGCCCTTCCTTACATAAAAAAATTACAGCTTCTTTTATTAATTCAATTCCATTAGATTCTTTATCTCTCTCTCTATAATCATCAATTGCTTTCTCTAGAGAGCCAATTTTTATTTCAATTTTATCAAGAGTAAAAAAAACTTGTAAACACTCCTTCCCAAGACTTTTTCTAATTCGATGGTGGTATTCAGCCAATATTTTTTTCTTTAGATTTTTATCTGTTTCAACAATTTCACAAAATACACGAGAAACCAAACGAACCAGCATTAATGAGGTTCCGTTTAACTTACCAAAAATAATAGTAGCAACTTCAACAGGTAAAGAAATGAACGGAGCTTTTATCATTAGAACACTTTGGCCACATCAAAAAAAGCAGAGGGGGTGTTTACAAAGTCATTAGCACTTTGCAAACACCCCCTGAGAGTAATCCATATTTCCCTAAAAGGGAAGCACCAAAAAAAGGGCGGGAGAGCTCCCGCCCGCGATGTTATGTTTTTAGACCACGAGTGTCTACTCGGCCATCACTGAACATTCCCTCCATTGCACGTCGTGATGCTTCCTCAGAGCGCTCTACGTTTTGCTCTATTACTGCCCAATCCATTGCTTTTTTATTAGGGTTGATATAACGATTGTAGATTTCTCTGATCGCCATTCCAGCAGCACCGCCAAAGCCCAGTCTGGCAACAATACCTCCAAGCCCAACTAGGACAAGGGGCCAATAGTTACCTAAAAACCCATGAACAACGCCGTGAGAGAAGAAGGCATAAAAGCCAAATCCGATCAATGCGAGGCCGATGAGAAGGGCAACGATGGAAAGAGCGACCATCATCCACTTTCCTTTATTTGAACTCTTAGAGGGCGCCATTTCTTCTACTGTTTTCTGTTCGCCTTGTACCTCTAATTTTCCTGCTAATTTATTTTGTGTGTGCTGATCTAATTTTTCTCCCTCAACGCCAATAACAACAACTTTTGGTAATTCTCCTGATCCTCGTGTAAACATTTTTTACTCCTTTTTGGTTATTAATTATGCTTATATTATAAAATATTAAAATTAATATTATATAAAAT
>JBIOXR010000113.1:0-12503 GCA_044869735.1 Chlamydiales bacterium | reverse complement strand
TGCCAATGCTATTTCTTTAGGAGATGAAGCGATGCTCATTGCAGCACCCGTAGGAGGGGGTAAATCGACCCTCGCTGCGGCATTTATTCAAAATGGCTACTCTTTACTATCAGATGATATCTCAGCGATACGACCTTCTCAAAAAGGTGAGCCTCCGCTAGTTTTTCCTAGTTATCCTCAGATTAAACTTTGCAAAGAGACTCTTGCACCGCTTGGCTACGAGATATCTGACCTTAAAGCGGTGGGAAATAAAACCAATAAATATTATGTGCCGATGGGGGAAAGTTTTTGCACCTCCCCTCTTCCCGTTGGAAAAGTGGTGATCATGGAAAGGCACGAAGGGGGCGCACATAGGTACGAAGAGATTATAGGGAAAGCAAAACTCAAATATCTTCTTGAGCATACCTATCGTTACCTCTTCTTGGCTGAGCAAGAATTACTCACCAAGCACTTTGACCTTGCCATAGGGCTCATGGAGAAGGTCCGCTGGTTTCGCCTCCTCCGCTCCAATATCGGTTTTTCAGCTTTTGATTTGGTCGACACTCTAGACTATAAAAGAGGATTTTTCAGATGATTCTCATGCAATCACTTCTTTGCCGTCGGCCCGGACTCCCCTCTTGTCTTCTGGATGGTGAGGCCGTTCTCCTGGATATCAACCAGGGCGCATATCTTTGTTTTAACGGAGTGGCTTCACGTATTTGGGAACTTCTAAGTTCACCCATTACTTGTAGCTTTATTATAGAGCAGCTTTTAAAAGAGTATGAAGTGCCCCCTGCTATATGCGAAGAAGCAACGCTCTCTTTTCTTCAAACTCTATTAAGCAAGAATTTGATCGATGTCACTCATCCGGAGAATTAGGGCTTTTTATCGGTGGTCGTTGGATGAAAAATGGTTGTTTCTCAAAGCAATGGCTTACATTTTTTTCTATTGCCTTGTCGTCTATGTTTTTCCTTCAAAGAAACTCCGTAACTATTTAGGCATCCCAGGGGAATTTCCTCACAATAGAGAGAGTGAAGTAATAACTAGAGAAAAGGTCGTCCTTGCTCTTCGCCGTGCGATGCGGGTGCTCAGAATATCAAAAATCTGTCTCGTCTATGCCCTTTCGGGGAAGAAAATCTTATTAAATAAAGGGATTGGAAGTACGCTCTATCTTGGGATGAAAAAAGAAAAAGGAAAGCGTTTTGCTCATGCTTGGCTATTTTCGCAAGGCCATCCGATTGTTGGTTGTGAAGAGAAAGAGCAGTATACTATCGTCGGAACGTTTCATTCTCCTCTCAAAGATCAAAGGTGAAGGTTTTTTCCTTTATCCTTATCGTGTGTGACATGTTACGCCACCTGTTTTGCTTCTTAATCCTTGCCTCTCCCCTACTTGCCATGCAGGACCTCGCATCTCTGATGTGCGATTTAGAAGCCGTCCGCTACTGGGATCAATTTGTAGACATCCCCTTTCCCCATACGTTCAACCATCAGCTACAGACGGGTTACTTTACCACGCCTTCAGCCCACATGGGAACAGCAGGAGAGTTGGGTTTTGGAGTGGGAAGCGTTTCTCCCTACACAGTGATTGCAGGTAGAATACAACTTTTTGATCATCTCGAATTGACGGGCAATTATCATATTTTTAGAGAGGTCGACGATCCGGTTCTCTCTCAATATGGATTTGGAAACTTTGCCCGCAGAAGCGCCAGTGTAAAAGTAGGACTCATCACCCCTCAAGAGACTCTATACCAAATGCCGGGTATTGCCGTTGGAGTTGATGATTTTATGGGAGATAAGAGTTTTTTTAATATCTATGGCGTAGCGACACAGATCTTCTATGAAGAGGGGCTTGAGTTAAGCGTTGGATGGGGAACGGGGAGATATACGGGAGGACCTTCTCGCGGTTTTTTTGGCGCGGTCAGTTGGTTTCCCTTTTTCCAACATTGCCATTTCTTGCGGAATCTAAGTATCGTTGGTGAACTCGATCCTATTGATTACAAAAATCCCCATCGAGAACCCCATCCCTGCGGGCGCAAGAGCAATTTTCCCATCAATGCTGGTGTAAAATATAATATCGCCTCTCTCTTCTATCTCTCGGCAAGTTACATTCGAGGGAGGGAGTGGGCTTTCTTCGGAGCTATTAATTATAATATAGGAGCATGCAAAGGGCTCCTGCCAAGAACTTGTGATCCTCCTCCTTTTCAAGGACTAAATACTTCTCCCCTTGGACCTTGCCGCCCCGAAGAACAGCTAGCCATAGAATTTCAAGAAGCATTCTGTGAGCAGGGCTTCTATCTTACCAAGGCGGCGATAGAATATTGTACCGAGGGGAAGAAACGGCTTTGGCTCTGGGTTGTTAATCGGCTTTACAGACAGGAGTGTCGCGCCAAAAGGGAAATAGACAGAATTGTCGCTCATCTTGCCCCAGCGAATTTTACCGAAGTGATAGTGATCACCGAAGCCATGGGTTTTCCGGTGCAATCGTATCGCTATTCTCTCCCATTTCTTTCGGCTTATTTAGAAGATAACATAGGAGACTATGCTTTTTGTTTGCTGACATACCGCCAAGATCCGTGCAGACCTGCTCAGGCAATTCCTCTTCTTTGTTGCCCTAACGATCTTTACCGCATACGCGTAACTCCGCGCTATGAAACCTTTTTTGGTAGTGCCAAAGGAAAGTTCAAATACGATATTGGCGTAAGAGCTGCGATAGAGGGGTTCCTTGCCGGTCGCGTCTTTTATGAACTCGAATTAAGCTATACGCTGTATTCGACCATCCGACATATTGCCGACCTCGATCGATTTAATCCCTCGCAGCTACCCAATGTGAATAGCGACTATGTCAACTACCGACAGTTCGGGAGATTCTCTACAGAAAAAGCCTATCTTCAAAAGGGATGGTATTTGGGAAGGAGCTTTTATAGCCGGGCATCCGCTGGATATTTCCAAGTCAACTATGCAGGAGTGGCAGGGGAAGTTCTCTGGTATCCCGCCTGTTCCTGGATTGCGCTTGGGTGGGAAGGCGCTTTACTAAGGAAGCGCGATTACACAGGTCTGGGCTTTCAATCGCGCCTTCGCGAGCTCGATGGATTTACACCGACTTATCACTCTTATACCCTGTTAAGCCAATGTTTTTTTGATTTCTATTTCGATATCCAAGAGTGGTGCGTCTCATCAAAAATCAGCCTAGGAAAATTCCTTGCCGACGATGTGGGCGGCCGCTTTGAAGTATGTCGCTATTTTGATAACGGCCTTCGCCTCTCTTTTTGGGTAGCCCTGACCAACGCCCATGATGTCATGCACGGTAAGGTCTATTTTGATAGAGGCGTCGCAATCGAAGTTCCCCTCGATCTCTTTTTAAAACACTCCTGCCGCCGCATATGGAACTACGGCCTCGCCGCATGGCTTCGCGACGCCGGCGCTCGCACTGGCACCGGCCGCAGCCTCTACGAAACCATTTACAGAGAAAGATGTTGAGGAAGTTAATTTTAGTTTTTTCAAGCCTGGTCGTCGTTATTTTGCTCTGGCATTACAGCAAGACTAGGACAACTTCAGTGCAGTATCTAGATCAACAAGGCACAACACATACTCTAACCCTTCCAGTAAAGGACAGGAAAAGGCTTGCCGGGCTTATGCAAAAACTTTTTGCTGAAGATAGCTTTGCCTATACTATTTTGGGCTCTAAACCGGTTTCCTGGGCGACTTATCTAAATCCATTGCCTCACTATGATTGGAGAAGATTTTATGATTCATTTTCAGAACATCACCGCACAATTCGTCTGGGATGGAAAACGTGGGAGAAATACCAACATTTATTTCCCATAGCACATTTTTGGGTAGAAAGTCTTAACTGTTATCCTGGGTGGAGTTCCATTCTAATTGTCAACGAAGATCGCTTTAACGATGTTGTTAATCAAAATAAGAGGGATTTTCAGGAGATACTGCAACGGGAGATAGTAGATGGGTATACGCTTCTCGGAGAAGCAAAAAATCGCTCCTTCACGGACGATCTATTGAAAGGACATCAGGGCCTTATCGGAATAGTGCTTGGCTATGGAAGAGATAATTCTTGGCTGTTCCTAGAAGGTTGTAAAAATCGGACTCCCATTGGTTGGGTTTGGGGAGAAGAGAAGAACTACTTCACCTTAGCAGCCCCGGAACCAAACGCTACTATGGCAGATTATTATTTAACGCTTTATTCCTGCCCGAGTTTCTCAGGGGATCCTAATTCTGCGGAATCATTGGCTCTTAAAGCAGAATACCTTTTGACCAAACAGAAGGTAATCGATTACTACAAAGACAAAGATTTTTTGGAAGCTACGTTGAGCCTGCTTGCTGGATATGGGGGTTAGGGAGCAATGGGATTACCGCACAAGATCATGTCAGCGTTTTTTTGCAATTAGAGCACGTACTTTCATAATTGATTCTGGATGCTTAATCCATTGTGCAATGTCTTTTGGAAGAGAAATACGCTCAGCGGGCGCCTTCTTCGTCCCTTTAGGTCTACCAGCTCCTTCTCTGATCCCACCTCTCCCTTTTGTTTTTTTCTCAATCGCTGGGTCTATATTGGCGTCTAGCCTTTGCTTGATAAAATCACGCAAATAGAAAGGATAGTTTTTGATCACATCTTTCTCAGATTCTCCAGCATATTCAACATCTGGATAAGCGCGGTGTTTAAAAATCCACGCATTGAATCTTTTATTAAAGACAGGTTTAATCTCTCCAATTTCTTCCAATGCTATCTTTAAATGTCGTTCTATTTCTTTTTTGGAGGCCATTTTAACCCTCTTTCTTTAAACTTTTTTCTGTTTTATTGACGCTGAATGCAACAACCTCTCGCTTTTGGCCTTTTCCATGGCTTATCTTGATTGAGCACATAAAAATACCTTTGTCATCCAGTAGATTATAGTCAATTGATCCTTTGAGTAATTTCCAGCCTGCAAGTTTCAAGTATTCTAGGTAAGTGCGCTCTTCCAGAGGTTTATATACCATTCTCAGCTCGTTTCCTACATTTTAGATTATTCTGGCAAAAAAATCAAACATTAGTTCGGGCTTTAGCGAAGCAGGGGGGCGATCTCTTTGGCTGCATAAGAGAGAATCATGTCGGCGCCGGCTCTTTTGATGGCCATTAAGCTTTCGAGGAGGGCTGCGGTGCCGTCGATCCATCCGTTTTGAGCGGCGGCTTTAATCATGGAATATTCGCCTGACACTTGGTAGGCAGCGAGGGGTAGGTGAATGGTCTCTTTAAGTTTGGCGATTACATCGAGATAGAGAAGCGCGGGTTTTACCATAATGACATCGGCCCCCTCTTTGATGTCGAGAGCAGCTTCTAGTAATGCCTCGCGCTTGTTGGCTGGGTTCATAAAATAGCTTTTTTTATCGCCAAAAGCCAGATGGGACCCCAGGGTATCTCTATATGGGCCATAAAACGCTGAGGCGTACTTTGCGGTATAAGCCAAGATATTCACATGGGAAAAACCATTCTTATCGAGAGTATTGCGAATAGCTCCTACTCTCCCATCCATCATATCAGATGGAGCAATCACGTCAGCGCCGCTTTCGGCAAGGGCGAGGGCCATAAGGGTAAGCTTAGATACGGTTTCATCATTAAGTATTTCGCCATTAACACCAACCAACCCATCGTGGCCGTGAGATGTGTAAGGATCTAAAGCAACGTCTGTAATGACACAAAGCTCGGGAAATTCTCTCTTAAGGCGTTTTACAGCTTGAGGGATGAGTCCCGAGGGATTGATCGCCTCTTGACCTATTTCGTTTTTCAAAGAGAGAGAGATGATGGGGAAAAGAGCCACGGCCGGTATGCCCAACTTTAGTGCTTCTTCGACTTCTTTTAGAAGTTCATCGATCGAATAGTTAAAAATGCCCGGCATGCTCTTGAGGGGAGTTCTAATTTTGTCTCCATCAATGACGAACAAGGGAAGGATAAAGTCTTCAATGTGAAGGCGGGTTTCTTGATTTAACGCGCGAATCGCCGCGCTTTTACGGTTTCGCCTGGGTCTTGAAATCAACATAAGTCCTCTATAGGAGGTAACCATTATAGAAATTGACGCGAAATTTGAGAATGAGGATATACTTATACTTTAAATTCTCTTCCTCTTCTTTCGTTGTGGAAGCGTCGATAACCTCGAGGTGTCCTCTCGAAAATGAAATGTCGATAAGTTGTAAAAAAATTGTCGATAAATCGGAAGTTATTGACAAAACCGTCTTCGCCCTCACTTTCTCTTCAGAAAATAAACAGTATATTGACAGGGTTATCAACATTTTTTCCACAAAATCTGTGAGAGGGGCTTTTAGAATTTCCACTTGCGTCGCTTGGGGATGTTGTGGCACGCTTTTTGTTGCGTTTCTAAAAGGGACAGAATGGAAGGACAAGAAGAGTTCTCAGAGAGTCAGCGCCGTCTACTCGAACGTTTTGTAACAAATACCTCGGGCAATGTGTTTGCCCTCCGCAATCTTCCCGAAGTAATTAAAGGGGCTCTCTTTTCCCGTTATTCTCGCTCTAGCTTGGGACTACGAGCCCTATTGCTAAAAGAATTTATCCTAGGCGAAGAGAGTGCTTTTGAGACCATCGTTGGGAAAGAAGACAAAGAGAGCGCCGAAAACCAATTAGTTGCTATCAAAAAGGCCCAAAGCTTTTACGATCGAATTCTCGATGGGTACGGTGACGATTCCATTGGTGAATTGGGGGGAGCCCACTTAGCTATCGAAAACGTGTCGATGATTGCGGCCAAACAAATTGAAAACAGCAGGATTGGCGGTTCTCCTCTAGAAAAATCGACTCGTTATATTTACTTCGATCAAAAAGTCAACGGAGAGTACCTCTTCTACCGCGAACCGATCTTAATGACCTCTGCTTATCGGGATGAGTATCTCGAAACCTGCAACATGTTATTTGATACCTACTCACGACTGATCCCCCCTTTGACAGAACAGACGGAAAAGAAGTACCCCAAGAGTCCAGAGACATCCAAAGTTGCCTATTCAGCAGCTATCAGAGCGCGTGTACTCGACAATCTACGCGGGCTTCTCCCTGCCAGCACGTTGACGAACATGGGGATTTACGGCAATGGCCGATTTTTTGAAAGCTTGCTCCACAAACTCCATGGAAGCAATCTAGCCGAACTGCAGGAGATAGGCAAAAGCGCGTTTGAAGAACTTTCGAAGACGATCCCTTCCTTTGTACGAAGAGCCGACACCCACCATAAGCACCACCAATCTTTTGCTGCTTTCCATGAGACCATGGATCTTGAGTTGAGGAATGTCTCCTCTCATCAAAACATCGTTGGGGATGGGTTTTCTCCTGGAGTAAAACTTATAAATTACAACCCCGACTGCTTATATGAGATCGCCGGAGCCCTCCTTTATTCTTATGGAAATCACTCTCTGGAATCTCTCTTGAAACACGTCAAGACTCTTCCTCAAGAAGAAATTGCCAAAATCTTCGATGCAGCAGCTTCGATGCGCGAAAATAGAAGACAAAAATCTCCTCGGGCTCTCGAGCATGCTTTCTTCACCTTCGAAGTGATTGCCGATTTTGGCATTTGGCGCGACTTGCATCGCCATCGCATGCTCACTCAACAACGGCAATTGCTTACCTGTGCTTATGGCTATTTTCTCCCCCATGACCTCATCGATACTCCTATGGAAAAGGAGTACCACGAGGCGATGGAAAAAGCGCGGATAGCCCACGATAAAATGGCGAGCGAACTCGTGGAGGAGGCACAATATATCGTTCCCATGGCCTATAATGTCCGTTGGTATTTTCATACCAACTTACGCGCTCTCCAGTGGCTCTGCGAACTTAGGTCACAACCAGCAGGCCATCCAAGCTATCGCTTTGTCGCCCAAGAATTCGCACGCCAAGTCATTGAAAAGATTCCCTTGTTTGAGACATTTTTCAAATTCGTCGATTACAATGGAAACGATCTGGGTAGACTCGACCAAGAACAACGCAAGATCGATAAACAAAAAGTTACCTAAGAATCGGCAGAAATACGCTCTGAAGCCTTCATGAGGATGAGGTTGCGGCAATAGGGAATGAGTCCGAAGGAGTAATTAACGATACTAATGTAATCCAAAATCCGACAAAAATAGATCAGCGCAATTACGCTCCCTATAATGCTAACAATCCAAAACAATTTTCCCAATTCGCTTTTGCCGCTTCTTTCGCTGCCAATCCACTGGATCCAGAAACGAATACCAAAAAGAAAACTACCCACAATGCCTATGAAGTGCCAAATAAAAGAGATAGGGGTGCCTGTAGAAAGCCCTAGGGGCCTTGAAAGCCATCGTGCCTCTTCACCTATAAAATAGGTTTTTTCGATAAAACATGCGCCTGTACCGCAGGTCAAAATAACCGCAAGTATCCAAAGACAGACGAGAAAAGATCTTTTTTTCTTCTTAGTTTGGATGAAATCGAGATTTCTCCAAGCAATAAAGCCATTGGTGAGCTGGATTAATAGAAGAGGATATTGAAACTGGATAAAGTAATGCAAAGAAAGGGTGGCATTGCCGCAAAGGGAGAGTTTCCAAAATAGTGGGCTTACGTGCACTTTTTTTTCTTTTTCGCTTCGAATCCATTGAATAAAGAAACGGAGCCCAAAGAAGATAGAGGGGATAAAACCCAAGGAAAAATAGAGGATATGTCTCATTTGAGGTGGCGTCCAATAATTCCAGAAAGCTCGAACATCGACACCGACTCTTCCTTTCCAAAAAGAGCAGCCAATGGTTTATCAGGTATAATCCTTCTTTTATCCAAAGGATCCTGCCTTTCATGTAGTTTGATATATTCCCATATTCGTTTTATCGCTTCGCCTCGTGTAAGAGGCTCCGATCCAACGATAGCTGCTAGTTCAGGTGTGGGAGTCAATTTGCCTTGTTTCCTTCCCTTTCCGCCACCGCTTTTTTTGACATACGCCGTTTTAGGATGGTTGGCATATTTTTTCTCAAGTTCTTCAATATCATTAACTATGACATCACAATCGGGAAAATTTGAACAAGAGAAAAATGTTTTGCCAAAACGCGACTTACGGGCCAAGATTTTCCCATCGCATCCTATCGCTGGACAAGGGGCTAAGGGTTGCGGTGCAATCTCTCCTTTTTTAGGAATATTCACGATCCCTTTGCACTTAGGGTATCTCGTACAACCGAGAAAAGGGCCAAATTTGCCAAAGCGGAGTTTCATTTCACTCTGGCAGATGGGACATTTCTGTTCCCAGTCAAAATCTTCTGCGTAATCTTCTTTTTTAAAAGTAAGGGCTTCGGGAGAAGAGGTAAAATCGCATTCAGGATAAGTGGAGCATCCATAGAAAAACCCCTGGCGGGAGAAAATTTTTACTAATTGAGAACCACATTTAGGGCAGATGAGATCCGTAGGAATTTTGGGAAGCACGGCTTCTTTTGCAGCTTTGTCTACGACGGGAATAAACTCTTCCCAAAACTCTTTAATGACCTCTTTCCAAGCTTTTTTATCAGCTGCAATTGATTCGAGGGTATCTTCCATAGATGCTGTAAAGCCTACATCCATGATTTTAGTGAAGTTTGTTTCGAGGAACTCTGCGATCACCATTCCTAATTCGGTAGGTTTCAGCCGTTGGTTTTCTTTCACCGTATACTCGCGGCTTTGAATTTTGTTCATGATGGGTGCATACGTCGAAGGACGACCAATGCCCGATTTTTCAAGCTCTTTCACGAGGGAGGCTTCCGTAAACCTTGCAGGGGGCTTGGTGAATGCTTGCTCCGAAGTTACCTTATCGAATAGGAGTCGGGCACCTTCTTCAAGGTGCGGAAGCAAGGCATTTTCATCTTCTTCCTTTCCTTCTTCATCAGCTCTCTCTTCGTAGAGAGCTAAAAATCCATCAAACTTTAACTGCGAACCCGTGGCTCGGAGCTCCAAACCCTGGTTTGTCTCGATCTCGCACGACACCGTATCATAGATAGCCGGGTTCATCTGAGAGGCAATGTAGCGTTGCCAAATGAGGGTGTAGAGCTGGTATTGCTCTTTCGTGAGGAATTTTTTTACTTTATCGGGAGGGGTGAGCTGAGTGGGCCTAATAGCCTCATGGGCATCTTGTGCGGTTTTTCTCTTGGTGTAATACCGAGGCTGTTCTGGAAGATAAGCGGCACCATAGGTGTCGCCAATCCATTTTCGAGCAGCAGAAAGGGCTTCAGGAGAGAGACGCACCGAATCTGTTCTCATGTAAGTGATGAGCCCTTCTCTACCCTCCTGTTCCATGTCCACCCCCTCATATAGCGACTGAGCAATAGACATTGTCCTTGCCGCAGAAAATCGAAAGTGGCGACTCGCCTCTTGTTGTAGAGTAGAGGTGATGAATGGGGGTTCGGGGTTTCTTTTCTTCTCTTTTCGATCGATTTTCCCTGTTGTATAGGAAGCTTTTTTAAGCTTTTCGACAATTTTGTCCGCCGTCTCCTTATTGGGGACCAGGGCGACGTTTTTTCCTGGGATTTTCTCCTTTTCTACTTTTTTGCCATCGATAGTGACTAGGCGTGCTAAAAATGCCTTCGACTCGGCATGGGTTTTGAGAAAAGCCCCCAGATTCCAATATTCGACGGGTTTAAATTTCTCTATCTCTTTTTCTCTATCCACTACGAGCTTAAGAGCTACCGACTGCACCCTCCCTGCTGAAACTCCCGATCGTCTCTGTAGTTTCCGCGCTAAAATGGGAGAAATTTTATATCCCACAATTCTATCTAAGAGGCGCCTTGCTTGTTGAGCGTTGACGAGGGAGAGATCGATCTCTTTGGGGTGCTCGATCGATTCCAACACGGCCTCTTTGGTGATAGCATGGAAAGTCGCCCGCTTAATGGTGATCCCTGAGGGAAGGAGTTGCGCGATGTGCCAGGCAATGGCCTCCCCTTCGCGATCGGGGTCGGGAGCAAGGTAGACAGTATCGACCTCTTTAGCAGCTTCTTTGAGTTTTTTAACGACCTCTTTTTTTTTGGCGAGAACCTGGTATTGAGGTTCGAAATCGTGTTCGACATCTATCCCAAATCCTTTCTCGGGAAGATCTCGTATATGCCCCAAGGAAGCGGCAAATGTGAATTTCCTCCCCAAAAACTTTTGGAGGGTTTTGATTTTTGCCGGGGATTCTACAATGATTAAAGCTTTAGCCATCTTTATATGATCTTGTACACCTTCCCTGGTAATTCTTTAATTGCTTTTTTTAAGATAAGGGAAGTTAGAAGAATATTCAATTTCATTACAGGCAATTGTGTCAACAAAACAAGTTCTTCCGCCGATTTTTCTTGGCTAAGATGAGCTATAATCTTTTTTTCTTCAGGGTTTAAAGAACAAAGTGTAAAACTAGCTTTACATTCTTTGAGCGCTACGTCATACAGGCGGGCGATTTCTTCAGCTCCCTCGATCAGAAGGGCCTTCTGCTCTTTGATGAGGGCGTGGTTTCCTTTAAAAGTGGGGGCATCGGCTCGACCCGGTAGGGCAAAACAGCGTTTCCCTTGTTCGTATGCCAGCTCCATAGTAATCATGGCTCCTCCTTTTAGGGGGGATTCCACGAGGAGCACCCCCTCGGCCAAGCCACTAATAATTCGGTTTCTTCTTGGAAAGAGGTGCTTATGAGGAGGGGTAGACATAGGAAATTCGGAGACCAGAGCCCCTTTTTCGGCAATTTTTTCAGCGAGTTCCTTATTTTCCTTGGGATAGAGATAAGATAGTCCAGAGCCAAGAACGGCTATGGTTTTCCCTCCCTTTAAGGCCCCTTGGTGGGCGGCGGTATCTATTCCCCTGGCTAAACCCGAAACTATCGTAAAGCCATTTAAAGCTAGGGAATGGCTAAGAGAGAAGGCCATCTCTTTCCCATAGAGCGAGGCGTTCCTAGTCCCGACGATACCAAGGCCTTTTCCCTCTATTGTTCCTTTAACATAAAGGAGAAGGGGAAAAGAGGGGGTCTGGAGCAAAGGAGCGGGATAGTCTATATCTTTAAAGCTAAGAAGGAACACCTTCTCTTTTTCGACATTTTCGAGGTCCTTTTTCCACGTATCGAGCTTGTTCCACCCAAGGATAAGGGGTTCTTCCGAATTCAAAATATTTATTGAATTTTCATATAATCCCAATAGTTTTATTATTTTAGCCCTTCCTAAGGAAAGATGGAGTAGGATTAATAAACCTTCATTTTCAGTCATATATGTTGACAATTTAAATTGTAAAGAATATAATAAATTAAAGTTTAATTAATAACAGATTAAGTTTTTATGTCTTTAGATTCTGTCCGTTTTAGAGCTCAGTCAGGAGAATTATGGTCGCTATGGGTGCCTAGTCTTACAGGTGACGAGGAGGCTTCCTATGAATATCAAACAAACACGATCAAACTAGGAAAAGAAAGACATACTAAAAACCTCCACCTTCTTTTAACCACCAAGGGAAATTTAAGAGTTAGTGGCGATGGCAAGACCTTAAAAAAGGTTTCTGGAATCGGAGGAAGATTAAAATACTGGCTAAACGAGAAAGAAGAAAAAGAGAAGGTAAAACA
>JBIOXR010000112.1:0-12249 GCA_044869735.1 Chlamydiales bacterium | reverse complement strand
GTCAAGGAAATCACCAAACAACTCCATTTTCTTCTATATAAGGAGGGTAACCAGCTGGTGTGATGCCTCCATAAATTAGCAATGAACCCAAAACGCTCTTTTTTGCAAGATGTGTGAGAAGATATCGGTTGAGTCGCTGGAAAATGTAATCCCCTACGTGCAGTTTGGGCGGAACGTTTTCGTACAATCCAGGATCTTTGATGAAATAGCGGCTGATAATGGGATGGACTGTAAAATGGATGGCTTTTTCCCAAATCAATGGATTCCATTCATTCTCAACAAATTTTTTCTGCTCTGCGATGCTATCAAAAGAGAAGAGCTTCTTGATCTTTTCTGGTCGAATCAAGCGTACTACCGCTCCCCCCTGAATCAAAGTTCTCTCTACAACGCCTTGAAAGACCACTCCCTTTTTGATTAATTTGAACCTCTCTCTCCAAAAAGCGAGAGAGGCTGGGGGTATCCAAGGAGCAATCGTTTCAAAAAGGAACTCTCTTTTTTCTGAAGGTTTGATACCCAGGAGAGCTAAATAATCGTCGTATTCGAGATGCTCCATGGCCCGCCGCTTTAAATCAAAAAGAGCGGTTTGGACGGGATTAACATCTAAAGTGACGACTTCTTTGACCGGATTTTGCAATAAATGGAGAGGTCTATCTCCACTGGCAGTGATAGAGAGGACGGTGTCGTTCTCTGTGACGCGAAGAGCTTTCATTTCTGAATCGGGGTCTTCGTTCCCAAAGCTATAGCTTAATCTCGAATAAAAAGTTTTCATAGGCCCCTATTTCTTATGACTAAAAAAGAAAAGAAATAGCAAATTGTATGCCAATCAAGTCGAACTTTGTGTCTATAAAGTCAAAAGGGAAACCCATTCTTCCCCCAAAATGGCGATGCTCATAGAAAGGAGCCGCCTTGAGGGCAAATCTATTTTTTATGCCTTCGTATTCGATAGGGACCTCCACTCGATAAAAACTCTCATCTGACATGATTAGCGTCACCGTATCATAGAGAGGATCATCTGTCACTGTAGATTTGCCATTAATCATAAATCTGAGATCGAATTCTAACCCGATGCTAAAACAAGGATCTAAATATAAACCGGATAAGAAGCCTACAGAAAAAAACTTAAAGGTATCTTTAAAGCTAAATAAAACCGAGGAGGTGAAGTTATTCTTCTCGTTGAAATATCCTCCTCCAACATAGGGAATAATATAAGTATGAAGGGGATGACACTTGACAAAGGTGTAGCCAATTTTTCCTTCATAAATATGATCTTTCAATGTCGATCGGAGACTGCGTCCTCTTCCTGTATGTCCTTTAAGAGTTCCTTTGGCAAAAAGGGCGTCGAAGTTCAAGTAAACTGCATCGCATTTAATCCTCTCATAACCGAGGCGTAGCCCATCGATGCGCCCCCTTTGTATCGTACCTCCAGGACGCCATCTTCTCATGTGGTAAATCTCAGGCCCTGCGTAGAAGGAATTCCCAAAAGTTGCTTCTAAGGTGCAGCCAAAAAATAAGAGTAGGACGAGACAGAAAAATTTCCGCATACTATAAGCGTTATAGCAAGATATGCCAAAAATCTTCTACTAAACGCAATCGAGGCGCTTTTTTAATTTTGAAATCGCGTGAAAAGCACAGGCAAAGATGAAGATCCATACCATCACCAAACAAAACCAAAAGGGGAGATATCCTTCTTGTCCTAGTGCTGCCGCTCGAGATCCTTCCATGATATAGACCATGGGATTGATGAAATGGAGGTAGCCGACGAGGGGAGAAACTTTATATGCAGACTCCCATGAATAGAAATAAGCTCCAAACATCCACATGGGATTAATCACTCTTGCCCATAATCCTCCTACGCCATCGATCCCACGCAACATACTCGTCAACCAAAGAGAAAAAAAACCGAAGAAGAGATTGCCCGATAAATAGATGGCAATGAAACGAAGATACGAAATTTTGGACAGGTCGAATTGGTGAAAGAGAAGAATCTTGCTCAACGGAAATAATAGAAGCGAGAGCAAAGTCGAATTGAGTGCCCAATAACACCCGATGTAACCAAAAAGCATTTCTGATTTCAAAGGTAAAATGAGAGACTGGGAGATCGTTCTATCCCCTTCTATATCTGCAAGGAGAAGGCTGACTTTGCCCACAATTTCAATTAAACCGAAGCTGGCAATAGCCCCAATGATAATGAAGACCCCATAATTTGCCATACCCTCCCCTGAAGGCATAAAATAACCGAAAACAATAGCAGTAGTGGTAAAAAATGAAAGGATATCGATCATTTTACCAGGGTAGGTGCGCCAAAAAGAGACCATATCGCGCTTAAAAAGCTGAAAAACCGCTGAGAAAGAATTTTTATTCATAGCTTTGAGAATTGAAAATAGCCGCATCGGGATCACCGACAAACTCGAGAAACACTTCTTCGAGATTATTCTTTGCATGGTTCTTTTTTAAGTTATGTGGAGTGTCGATAGTGCGGATAGTGCCATTGTGGATCAGGCAGACTCTGTCTGATAGGATCTCAGCTTCGTCGAGGTAGTGCGTAGTGAGGAGAACGGCGATTTTTTGTTCCCTCAATCCTTTGATTACTTCCCATAGCTGTCTGCGAATATGGGGATCGAGCCCCACTGTCGGCTCGTCGAGAATGACAAACTCGGGCTCATGAATAAGAGATCTTGCGATTAAGAACCGCTGCCTATACCCACCTGAGAGGGCATCTACGCAATAAGTCGAGTAGGGAGCTAACCCAAATTGTTCCATGAGCTTCTCTTTTTGTTGAGCCGCCTTTGCTTTGCTCAAACCATAAGCATAAGCTGTAAAGAGAAGGTTCTCTTCGATAGTTAAGTTTTTTTCTATATTGGGCGTCTGGGGACAAAAACCAATCTGCCTACGGTAAGAGAGGAGTTGCTGATAAACAGAGGCTCCTTTCCAAGAAAAATCGCCCGAAGAAGGGGGATGAAGTGTAGCTAAAATAGAGGAGAGGGTTGTCTTTCCTGCCCCATTGACGCCAAGCAAGCCAAACACTTCCCCCTTGTAGATATCAAAAGAGACTGATTTAAGGGCCATCCGTGGTTTTTCCCTCTTGCGAGAGGGGTAGATCTTTGTGATCTTCCTAGCTTGGAGGAGAACTTCAGTCATACCCACGACCGGATAGTCTTTTTTATCCTAAAGACAAAAAACCAAACGAGAAATCCCAGACCCCCTACAAGAAAGATCCATTGAAGATGCACCTTAGAAGGTGGGATTTCCTCTTCTGCTAAAGAAACAGTGTAGAAAAGTGTGGCATCCGCTTTATGAAGAGCATCGCGAAAAGTTTCTAGTTCTCCTGTTCCTACGTGATCATCAAAGCTTTGGTACTCATATACCACCTTTACTTCATCGGGAACAGTTTGTTCCACTGAAGCAGCAAACCGAAAGCAACGATGGTCAATGGCTTCGCTCACGGGTGTTATTTTAAAGTTGTGGTTGGGATAAGAAATTGTGGTACATTCTTTCACTTGAAAAGGATAGTAGAGATAGAGAGGAGCTTTTCTCTCTAAGACGATCTCCCTTTCTAAGACTTCATTTAAAAGGGGAGAGGGAACAGCAAAGCACTCGTCCTCCTCTTTAATCCCCTCTAACTGATAACACTCTTTGACGATGAACCTATTCGTATCGCGATTATCTTCTATCTCAAAAGGTTGCGCTATAGTTACCTTTTTATACTTTCCGGCATAGTAATTCCGGTAATTCTCAGACATCTTCTCTCTCCCTATCCTCACTAATGAGGCACGAAAGCCATTGGCCTCTTCGTCGGCAAAGATGGTAGTCACCGTGAGAAGAGCAGTATCGGCATCGGGTGTCATGAGGAAATGAGAGTCGATCGATACCCCATTTTTCTCCTCTCCTCTTCTCAAAGGAGTTAAAGCGTCATTAATGGCATCGAGTTCCAAACCATAGCGATAGAATCCTTGAGAGCTCTGTTCCAGGTCTCCTCCCTGGTATTTTCTCGTAGGATCGAGCCAATATTTTTTATCACCAAGGGTCACCATCAAAATGGCATGATTAAAAGCAGAATAATTGGGAAGATTATCTGCAATCTTGTGCTGTAATCGAGTATTCACAAGACAAGGCGTCGAACGGATTCCCATTTTTTCGAGAAGATATTTCAAAAGAAGAGATTTGTCTTTACAATCGCCATAACGATTTAACAATACTTCATCTGGGGGGCGAGGCTTGAAACCATGGATTCCCATTTCGAACCCCAGATAGCGGATCTGGTCTTGGACAAAGCGAAGGGCTTTTAATACTTTTTCCTCTTCAGTGATAGAGCTCTCTTCCCACTCCTTCACCAAGGCATCCGATTGCATTTCTGAAGGAATCTTAGAGACTGCAAAGAGCTCTAATCCCCATTCGATCACTTCTTTCCAGGAATTAAAATTGGAGACTTCGATCCAAGGTTGATCATCGTACCAAGAAGGTGTGTTTTCTTCACCCACATAGACAAAAGAGGGGATAATTTCAATTTGCGACTCGACAAGTCCCTCTTTGAGGGAGCGCTCCTCTACTTTTACATCAGTGCCATGGTATAAAAAAGAGAGATTTCTCCCCTCTTTTCTGAGGATGCGGTGGGCAATTTTTTCAATGCGAAAAGGATATCCCAATTCCCATCCATTGGCATAATGGTGGTGCAAAATGGGATTAAAGCCTTGCCTTGTAAAAGAAACTTCGACAATGTCACCGGGGCGTATATCTTTTAAAAAAAGAACCAAAGAGAGTCTTCCGTCATAAATATTGTACTCTAGCCCTTTCTCTCTCTCTACTAAGATCGCCTTGGCAATCGTTTCGACTCGATCGCGTTCACTCCCTTGGTGAACAGCAATAGAATGGAGGTGCAGGCACTCATAATGGGGATCAAACGTAATTTCAACGCGGGAAAATTCTTCGACTCCTGTTTCATCTAATACCTTGTAAGCATAATGGATATACCCCTCTTGAAGCTCGAGATGGGTCTGCGATTCAAACAGAAGGTATTGCACATTGTTTTGAGAGACGTGGGTCTCTTGCGGCGTTCCTAGTGAATGGGGTACTATCCAAGCTCCGGGTTCTTTCCAGTCTAAGGAGCGGTGTTCCGGTAATAGATGAAGAGGTTCCGCAATTAGTAACAGGGGAAGCGAAAAAAGTATTATTAAAGCAACTCTCATTCTCAACAACTTTTCGAAGGAAATTAACAAACTTAAAGATTTGCGTATATCAATTTGTCTCTAATTTTCCTCTAAAATAGGAAAAAGATTGAATATTATTCTTTGAATATGCTAGCCTTAAACTATATGACATCGTTGGCATTATCTTTTTCTTCTCTTCGTCTCGTCGTCGTCGTGCGCTAGGCGCGCACATTATCTTTTTCCTTTTTCCAGCTTTCTTAACATAAAAACTAAACAACAACAGAACGATGAGAAATTTATTAAAAAAAGAATCTATTGCCATTGGCCTTGCCATGTTTTCCATGTTTTTTGGAGCAGGCAACATCATTTTTCCCTTAGCTGTAGGACAATATGCAGGAGATCAGAACCATATTGCCATGACGGGGTTAATCCTCACCGCTGCCCTCATGCCGATTGCAGGTGTGATTGCGATGATCCTCTTTGAAGGAAACTACAAGCAATTTTTCGGTAGGCTAGGCCAGTTGCCCGGCCTTATCATTGCAATACTTATTATCAGCCTTCTGGGTCCCTTGGGCTCTACTCCCCGCTGTATTGCCCTCTCCTACACGACATTTAAAGCCACGATAGGCCATATCTCTCCTTTTCTCTTTAGTGCTATCGCGTGTGTGCTCATTTTCCTATTCTCTTTCAAAAAATCGCATATCTTGACCTTGTTAGGATGGGTATTGACTCCCATCTTGCTCCTCTCTTTGATAGTAATTATCATCTTGGGGTTAGTGACCTCTCCTGAAACGTCGTTGGCAGCCCATTCTAAAATGAGCATCTTTTTCTATGGACTGAAGGAGGGGTACAACACAATGGACCTTCTCGCAGCCTTTTTCTTCTCCTCTACTATTCTTAACCTCCTACGATTGCGCACGACCCCAGAAGAGCAAGAGAAGCGCAAACATTTACGTATTGCCCTACGAGCGAGCTTAATTGGAGCTTTTTTGCTAGGAGCGATCTATTTAGGATTTAGTTACCTCGCCTCTTTCCATGGCCAAGATCTTCTCAGCAGCGGCAAGGATGAACTTCTCGCAGCGCTGATGATGAAAATTGCGGGAAAACATGCAGGACTCTTAGTTTGCATTACCGTTATCTTTGCCTGCCTAACGACAGCGATCGCCTTGATTTCTGCCTTTGCCGACTTTTTTCAAAAAGAGATCTTCAAAGAAAAAATTCGCTACGAATATATCTTAGTAGCTGCCTTGCTTCTCACCTTCTTTGTCTCAACTTTTGAATTTAGTGGCATTTCTGCTTTTCTGGGACCGATCTTAGAAATTTGCTACCCAGGCCTCATCGTCCTAACTTTCTTAAACATTTTTTACCGTTTAAAGAATTTTAAACCGATTAAGATCCCCGTGTTTGCCACCTTCTTGATCTCTTTCTTACTGTTTTACTTCAGGAACTTTTGAAAAACGTTGAACGATCCGTCCATCGGGAAGGGTGACTTTGGAAAGAAAATCTTTCACCGTCCGTACCCATACGGTCCGGTCATAACTGTAGTAAACAACGACCTCTTCTAAGGTTTCCTCTAACCTTCCAATGGAGAATACTTCATATGTATTTCCTTTGTAATGCTGATAGGTTCCTTTCTTTATTAAAAGGGCTTCGGGAGAAAATGGAAGGGGTTGTTTCATAACTTCGCTCCAAGATTTAATAATAGGGCATCGGCAATCACTAAGGCACCCATCGCCTCGACAACAGGAGGCGCGCGCAATGCAACACACGGATCGTGGCGCGAACCGGGAGGTAGTTCGAAAGTGGCCCTCTCTTTGTCTAGAGTTAACGTCTGTTGCGATTTCCCAATGCTCGAAGTAGGTTTAAAAGCAACGCGCAAGACGAGCGGCATCCCCGTCGAAATCCCTCCCAAAGTGCCACCTGCATGATTTGTTTTCGTTGATACTTTATCTTGACTGTCCACTTCAAAAAGATCGTTATGTTGAGATCCTTTCATCCGTGCACTTTCGAAACCTTCACCAAATTCTACACCTTTTGTTGCGTGGATGGTGAGCATCGCCTTGGCTAAATTAGCTTCGAGCTTTTCAAAAACGGGATCGCCAAGACCTGCGGGCAACCAAGCGATGAGTTCGACCACTCCGCCGATCGAATCGCCCTCTTTTTTCACCTCCTCAATTTTTTGCAAGATGGCAGCTTCTGCTCTTTTATCAGGGCAGAAAATAGGGCTCTCTGCCACTCTATTTTTATCTATTTCTCCCGTAACTGCAAGAATGCCTCCAGCCTCCTTCAGATAAGCCAGAAGCTCGATATCAAAGTGTTTAAGTAATTTTTTTGCCACAGCCCCTGCTGCCACGCGAGAAGCGGTCTCGCGCGCCGAGGCTCGACCCCCACCGCGATAATCAAAAATCCCATATTTTTCGAGATAGGTAAAATTTGCATGCCCTGGGCGCAAAAGGTTTTTCATCGGTTCATAGGCACTGGTGTTAGCATCGCGATTAAAGATAATAATCGAAAGAGGAGCTCCTGTTGTTTTTCCTTCAAACAGCCCCGACCAAATCTCCGCCTCATCTTTTTCTTCGCGCGCCGAGACGGCAGAGTGGCGGCCTGGTCGGCGACGTGCGAGTTCACTTCTAATCTCCTCCTCGGAAATCTCAAGACCCGCAGGACATCCGTCGATGACAACCCCTATCGCTCTCCCGTGCGCTTCTCCCCAGGTGGTGATTTTAAAAATGGTGCCAAAAGAATTACTCCCCATGCCAAATCCTCACCAAAGAATCGATCACTTGCTCGTCGCTTCTTCCCGAAATAGGGACTCGATGGGCAGGTATTTTTTCATAAAAGCTTTTCCTTTCTGCATAGACCTCCTCGAAAGTGCGCGGAGCCATAAAAGCCGGAGGATGATCAAGAGCTCTCTTCTTTAGAGTCTCTACCTCTGCCTCGAGATAGATCATCCGTCCCATCTTTTGCAAAAGGGAGAGATTGTAAGGCAACAGAGGCGTTCCTCCTCCTAGTGAAAGAATGCTTCTTTTTTCTCGTTGCAACGATAATAGCGCCCGACTTTCAAATTCTCTAAATGCCTTTTCTCCTTCAAAAAGATAGATGCCTCGGCATGAAAGAGACTGCCCTCTATTTTTTTTATAGAGATGCTCGAGTCTCTCATCCAAATCAAAAAAAGGAACCGTAAGAGTTTGAGCCAACAAAGGCCCGAAATAACTTTTTCCGCACCCTTTAAAGCCAAAAAGGATGAGGTTATCCAATGGAGGCTCCTATTCTTTGGAAATCGGGAATAAAAGTAGGATAACTTTTCGCAATACATGCCGCCTCCACAATGCGCGAAGGGCCCCTAGCTGCCAAGGCCGCTACCGAAAGCGAGAGGGCGATGCGATGGTCGAAGTGGGAGTGTAAAAAAGCTCCTCGAAGAGGAGAAGGAGAAATTTTCAACCCATCTTCTCGCTCTTCAATACAAGCTCCCATCTTGCCGAGCTCGAGTGCAATAGCATGGAGGCGATCCGACTCTTTTGTACGGGCAATAGCTCCATTCACTAGTAGGGTGTCACCTTCAGCGAAACAAGCCATCACGGCTAAAATTGGAATCGCATCGATAAAAGCACCCACATCGATCGTTCCTCCAGTAAACACCGATCCCTCTTTCACACACACTCTCTTTTTTTGCAGATCGATCTCGAGTTGGGCTCCCCGTGTAGACAAAAGGTCGATGACTTTTTTATCCCCTTGGACATCTAACATATCGATATTTTCTAAGGTGACCTGAGATCCCGTGATGATGGCCGCCGCTAAGGGAAACGCTGCAGTGCTACAATCTCCTGGAATAGAAGCCTCAAAACCGTCGTAGCCAAGAGGTCCTTGAATCGCATAGCGAGAGTAATTGTCGTGCTCTATCTTTCCCCCCAACTTTTGAAGCCAAGAAAGGGTGAGATCTATCCAAGGTGTTTCTCCTGGATGGACGACTTCCAGCGTCGTTTTACCTTCCAAAAAAGAAGCCGCCATGAGAAGGCCTGAAATAGGCTGCGAATCTTCCCCGGAAAGTAGTGCATGCCCTGGGGTAATAGGCCCTTTTACAATAATAGGGGGTCTTCCATCTAACTTTGTGGAAAAGGCCCATCCATTCAATTGGGTAATCGCTGACAGCAAGGGAGCGATAGGCCTACGGGTACGTATCGACTCGTCTCCCGTGATCACCGTGTAGGTCGGCAATAATGTGGCTAAACATCCTATAAATCTTAAAATTTGGCCCGAATTTCCCGCATCTATGACATCTCTACAAGCACTGAGTTCTCCTCTCCCTTCTACTTCAAGAAGAGCTCCTTTTTTTTCTATTTTTACTCCTAACAGTCCGAGGGCTTTCACCATCGCTTCGATGTCAGGAGAAGGCAAATAATTTGCAATCGCGCTTTTCCCCTTTCCCATGCTAGCAAAAATGAGAGCGCGCATGGTATGCGATTTAGAAGGTGGGATAAAAATTTTGCCCTTCAATTGGCTGGGCGTTATGCTAAGATCTGCCATATTTCTTTTCCATATAGTCCAAGGCTATTCCCAACTCTTTCTCATCGACCTCGCGACAGTATTCTCCTCCAAAAGGAACCGCACTGCCTATCCGATCGAGGCAAACGAACCTGATTTTACCCCCCTTTGATTTTTTATCCGATTTTAAAATCTCGAGTAGTGCCCTTCTATCGTAAGCAATAGGAAGGCAGAGAGAGGGGAAACGCCTTTCAAACACTGCCCTTATTTGTTCCTCTTCTTTTCGTGATAGGTGGCTTAAATAGGCGCTGAGATAACTCTCTACTACACATCCAATAGCTACGGCTTCTCCATGGGGAAGAGTACCTTCTGCTACAGTCTCGAGTCCATGAGCAATGGTATGACCAAAATTTAAAATTCGCCTGAGCCCTTTTTTTTCTGTAGGGTCGCGTTCGATGATGTCTATCTTTCCTCGCATCGCTTTTTCTATCAGCTTTTCCAACTCTTCTGTTTGAAAAATGGAAGCGTCATAGATAAGCCCCATTTTCAAAATCTCTGCAAAACCATGGGAAAATTCCTTGTGTGGGAGAGTTTTTAGAACATGGGGATCGGCAAGGATGGCTCTAGGATGATAGATCGTGCCGATCATATTTTTGCCTCTCGAGGTATCTACGGAGTTTTTCCCTCCGATTGCAGCATCGACCATTGCGAGAAGTGTGGTCGGAATAAGAAGAAGAGGCACCCCTCTCAAATAGGTGGACGCAAGAAAGCCGGTGAGATCGGTGATCGCTCCCCCTCCTAGTCCTATGAGGAGTGCATCTCTCCCATAATGCTCTTGCAAAAGTCGATCTTCCAATACTTCCTTTGTTTTACGGCTCTTAGTAGTTGCTTCTGCAATTACAAAAACTCCTGCACCAACTCTTTTGGATAGCTGCTCTGCATATTCTTTCAATGGAGTTTCAGTTATAATGACTACTCTCCCCCCTTCTTTATTGCAGAGGGATTTTAAGAGGTCTCCTTCCAGCAGGCCAGGTCCGTAATAAAGCTCCGTAATGCAGGCTGGCATTTGGGGAGAGATTGTAATGCGCATTCAGATCTGATAACATACTGAAGCTATGTTATGCATTTCAAAAGTAGAACCTGATGCATCGACAGAAGGCGATCTTCTTGAATGGAGACTCGACCTGTTTAAAGAAATCGATGTCCCCACTCTCGCCTTGCTCCGGCAAAAACTCTCTCTTCCTGTGATTTTCACACTCCGAAAAAAGAGCCAAGGAGGCTCCTTTCAAGGAAGTGAAGAAGACAGGCTTCGCCTCATAGTTAAACTGGCTTCTCTTTCTCCCGATTATTTCGATCTTGAATACGACACCTCCCCAGAGTTTATAGCACAATTTGCCCGCGATTTTCCCTCCATTAAACGGATCATCTCTTACCACAATTTCGAAGAAACCCCTGCCTCTCTCGACTCCCTCTTACCACGCTTGTGCGTGCATCGAGGAGATCTCTATAAAATTGCCTGTCACGCGTGCTCGACTAATGACTCCCTTCGATTATTATTATTTTCTCCTCCTATTCCTTTAATAAAGATATGCATGGGTGATAAGGGCCATCCGACTCGCATCCTTGGTAAGTTGAGGGGATCTCCTTGGGTCTATGCCGCCCCCTCCGAAGAGAAAAAAGTAGTCGAAGGACAACTAACTATAGAAGAACTACGCTCTATCTATGCCATCGAACGCCCCTCTGTAAGTTTTTATGGATTGATAGGCGACCCCGTTTCTTCTAGTGTGAGTCATTTTACTCATAACAGGGCGATGCGCGAGCTTAATTTAGACGGAATCTACATCAAAATGCCTCTTCAAAAAGGAGAACTCGCACAATTTTTCTCTTTGGCTAAACAATTAGGAATACGAGGGCTGAGCGTCACCATGCCTCTCAAAGAGGAAGTCCTCCCCTTTCTCGACCAGATCGATGATGAAGCAATGCAGATAGGAGCAGTTAATACGATTTTGTTTCATGACGAGAAATTGTTGGGAAAAAATACCGATGGCAAAGGGGCTTTAGATGCCATTGAAAAAAAGAAAAGAGTAGAGGGAACAAAAGTCATCATTTTAGGCGCGGGAGGTGCCGCTAGAGCAATCGTTTTTGAAGCCCGTAAGAGAGGAGCCGATGTTATTGTTCTCAATCGAACCGAAGCAAAAGCTAGGCAACTAGCCAAAGCCTTCGGCGTCCAAGGCGGCAGCCTCGAACTACTTAATGAAATAGACTACGATATTCTCATCAATACAACCCCAAGTCCTCTTCCTCTCTCCCCTGAGGCTCTGAAGCCCAACCGCATCGTCATGGATATTAAAACGCGCCCCCTGATGCCCCCCTTTCTTCTCCATGCAAAAGAAAAAAATTGCACTCTCGTACATGGCTATGAAATGTTTGTTAACCAAGCTGTGGCTCAATTCGAATGGTGGTTTTCACTAGATCGAGATAAACTAAGAGCTATATTAAAAGAAGAAGCGCTAAAGATAATCTTTAACGGTAATGCTGCTCAGCAAGGCATAAATTCCGATAATGCCCACCAAAATCGAGAAAAAGAAAGCATAGCTCCAGCGCGGACTTGAAGGATCGATCT
>JBIOXR010000111.1:0-16194 GCA_044869735.1 Chlamydiales bacterium | reverse complement strand
GCAGCCGACGGGTCGGCGGCGCGGCCGCCACCAGGGCGACGACAGTCACGGCGACGAGAAGCACGGCCAGGACGTTGCCGCTCGGTAGCAGCGCGAGTAAGACCCGACCTGAAAGAATCAGTTTTATCAAAAAAGAGGAGATCATAGATCTTCCGAATTTGATCGAAGTGCAAATCAAATCATATAATCAGTTTTTGCAAGCAGATGTCTTTCCAGAAGAGAGGGAAAATATCGGACTGCAAGAAGTCTTCAATGAGATCTTTCCTCTAAAATCTTACGATGAAAAGACGATCTTGGAGTTTCTCTCTTATGATCTCGGTGTTCCTAAATATAGCCCCGAAGAGTGTATTCGAAGGGGAATTACTTATAATGTGACTCTTAAAATCCGCTTTCGCTTAACCGATGAAACGGGGATTAAAGAAGAAGAAGTTTACATGGGAACTATTCCCATTATGACGGAGAAGGGGACCTTCATCATCAATGGAGCAGAAAGGGTCGTCGTCTCGCAACTCCACAGATCGCCTGGGATTTGTTTTGAAGAAGAGAGACATCTGAAGGGAATGATCCTCTATAATTTCCGCATCATTCCTTACCGAGGGAGTTGGTTAGAGGCCTCTTTCGACTCTAACGATCTCATCCATATTTACATCGACAGAAAAAAGAGAAGAAGAAAGATCCTCGCTACCACATTTATTCGTGCCTTAGGTTACTCCACCGATGCCGATATCATCGAAGAGTTTTTCGGCTCGACAAAATACAAGATAAAGAGCGAGCACGATTTTGCTCGTCTCGTAGGAAAAATCTTGGCCGAAGATGTCACCGAAAAGACTTCGGGCCTCGTTTATGGTAAGGCGGGCGAAAAGCTTTCAACCGCGATGTTAAAACGGATGCTCGATTCAAAGATCGACGAGGTAAAAATTGCAGAAGAGGCCAATGAAAACCATCCAATCATCAAGATGCTCGCCAAGGATCCGACCGATTCTTACGAAGCAGCTTTAAAAGACTTCTACCGAAAAATACGCCCCGGTGAACCGGCGACTCTATCCAATGCCCGCTCGGCGATCATGCGCCTCTTTTTCGACCCGAAACGCTACAATCTCGGGCGTGTGGGGCGTTATAAATTAAACCGCAAGCTCGACTTGCCCATCACAGATGAAGAGCTTGCTGTAGTGACATTGAAAAAAGAAGATGTTATTGGTGCTCTGAAATATCTTATTCGACTTAAAATGGGAGATCCCGATGCCTATATAGATGACATCGATCACCTCGGCAACAGGCGGGTGCGCTCGGTAGGTGAATTGGTACAAAATCAATGCCGCGTTGGCCTTTCCCGCATGGAAAAGATCATCCGCGAACGGATGAATCTCTTCGATTTTTCTTCCGATACTTTGACGCCAGGAAAAATTGTCTCTGCGAAAGGTTTGGCAGGGGTATTGAAAGACTTTTTCGGAAGGTCGCAGCTCTCTCAATTCATGGACCAAGGCAATCCTTTGGCAGAGCTCACCCATAAGAGAAGGCTCTCTTCTCTAGGACCTGGAGGTTTGAATAGAGAAAGAGCCGGTTTTGAGGTGCGCGACGTCCATTCGAGCCATTATGGCAGAATTTGCCCCATTGAGACGCCGGAAGGACCCAACATCGGTTTGATAACTTCTCTCTCGACCTTTGCGAAAATCAATGAATTTGGATTTATCGAAACCCCTTACCGCATCGTACGCGACGGGATCGTTACCGATGAGATCGAATACATGACAGCTGACGTTGAAGAACACTGCGTCATCGCACAGGCTTCGGCTCCCCTCGACGAGAACATGATGTTCAAAGAGCCGATCTGCTGGGCGCGCTACCGCGGCGATTCGATGGAGATCGAAACCTCGCGCGTCACGCACATGGATGTATCGCCGAAGCAGTTGGTTTCTATCGTTACGGGATTGATTCCCTTTTTGGAACACGACGATGCGAACCGAGCCTTGATGGGCTCGAATATGCAGCGCCAAGCTGTGCCGCTTTTGATTACCCAAGCTCCCCTCGTCGGGACGGGATTGGAAGCGAGAGCTGCAAAAGACTCGGGCGCCGTCGTCATCGCCGAAGAGGATGGGGTCGTTGAGTATGTCGACGGTTTCAAAATCGTGATTGCCTCGCGCAGGAATCCTCTCGAGAAAAAGACCTATATGTTGAAAAAATTCATGCGCTCCAATTCGGGCACATGCATCAATCAAATTCCTTTGTGCTCCATTGGAGATCACGTCCATGCAGGCGACGTCATCGCCGATGGTCCTGCGACAGATAAAGGGGAAATCGCGCTTGGCAAGAACGTACTCGTCGCCTTCATGCCTTGGTTTGGATATAACTTTGAAGATGCGATTCTCATTTCGGAAAAACTCCTGAGGGAAGATGCCTACACATCGATCTATATAGAAGAGTTCGAACTCACAGCCCGCGATACGAAGCTTGGCAAGGAAGAGATCACGCGCGATATCCCCAACATTTCTGATGAGGCCTTGGCCAATCTCAGCGATGATGGGATTGTCCGCATTGGAGCAGAAGTGAAGCCCGGCGATATTCTCGTTGGAAAAATCACTCCTAAATCGGAAACAGAGTTAGCCCCTGAAGAGCGTCTCTTAAGGGCCATCTTTGGAGAGAAAGCAGCCGATGTCAAAGATGCTTCTTTGACTGTGCCGCCTGGTACCGAAGGCGTCGTCATGGATGTCAAAGTCTTTTCGAGACGCGATCGCCTCTCCAAGACCGACGAAGAGTTTGTCGAAGAGGCAACGCATCTTAAAGATATTCAAAAAGAGTACAGAACCAAAAAAGTCGTCCTGCTCCAACAGAGGCATGAAAAAGTAGGGGCTCTTCTACTCAATGAAAAGGCCCCCGCTGCGATTATTCATCGCAGAAGTGCAGAAGAGATCGTTCCCGAAGGAGCTACGATAACGCAAGAAATGATTGAAGCGATTGAGAAAGAGCCTGCCGAAGATCTCATCATGTCAAAAAATGAGACCTTTGACTTGTTAAAATCGATCTTGCGCGACTTCGAAATTCAACTGCAAAAGCTCGAAATGCAACATAAGACAGAAATCGAACATCTGCGCAAAGGAGATATCGATCTTGACCCCGGCGTCATCCGCCAGGTCAAAGTCTACGTTGCCTCGAAGCGAAAATTGCAAGTGGGCGATAAGATGGCTGGACGGCACGGTAACAAGGGGGTCGTCTCCAATATTGTCTCCGAAGCCGATATGCCCTATCTTGCCAATGGCGAAACCATAGAAATCATCTTGAACCCTCTTGGTGTTCCTTCGAGGATGAATATTGGCCAACTGTTGGAAACCCACCTTGGCTATGCAGCGAAAAAGGCGGGAATCTATGTCAAGAGCCCGGTCTTTGAGGGCTTCCCCGAAGAGCGCATTTGGGAGATGATGAATGAGCAGCGGCTTCCCGAGGATGGCAAAGCCTATCTCTACGATGGACGCACCGGAGAGAGGATGGATGGCCGCGTCGTAGTGGGTTACATCTACATGTTAAAACTCAGCCATCTCGTTGCAGATAAAATCCATGCTCGTTCGATTGGTCCTTACTCTCTGGTAACACAGCAACCCTTAGGTGGTAAAGCCCAGATGGGGGGACAGCGCTTTGGGGAAATGGAGGTTTGGGCGCTCGAAGCTTATGGAGCAGCCCATGTCCTACAGGAAATTTTAACCGTAAAGTCAGACGATGTCAGCGGCAGGACTCGAATTTACGAGTCGATTGTCAAAGGCGAGAACCTGCTCAATGCAGGTACTCCAGAGTCGTTTAATGTATTGATCAAAGAGATGCAAGGCTTAGCACTCGATGTGCGCACCTTAAGTGTCAATGAGGAATAAAAGATCATAATCAGGAGAATAAATGTTTAACGAAGAGTTAAGAGAAGATCGCTTTGATAAACTTAAAATAGGAATTGCTTCCGATTCCGTAATCCGCGATCAGTGGTCGCGTGGTGAAATCAAAAAGCCTGAGACGATCAACTACCGCACATTTAAGCCAGAAAAAGGCGGCCTCTTTTGCGAGAAGATTTTCGGCCCTCAAAAAGATTGGGAGTGCGCTTGTGGTAAGTATAAAAAGATCAAACACAAAGGCATTGTTTGCGACCGATGTGGCGTAGAGGTAACTCTCTCTAAAGTACGCCGCGAAAGAATGGCCCATATCGAGCTTGCCGTTCCCGTTGTCCATATTTGGTTCTTTAAAACCATGCCGTCGCGCATTGGCAATGTCTTGGGTATGTCGACGACCGACTTAGAAAGGGTCATCTACTACGAAGAGCATGTCGTCATCGACCCGGGTCAAACAGAGTTGCAGAGAAAGCAACTTCTCACGGATGCAGAGTACCGCGAAGCCCAGGAGAAATGGGGAAGAGATGGGTTTGTTGCAAAAATGGGAGGAGAGGCTGTTCTCGAACTCTTGAAAACAGAAGATCTCGACGCCCTTCTTGTCGATCTTAAAGATAAATTGCGCCGCACCAAATCGATGCAAGCGCGGATGAAGCTGGCAAAGCGGTTAAAGATCGTCGAAGCATTTCTCTCTTCAGAAAACCGTCCCGAGTGGATGGTTCTCAAAGCCGTTCCCGTTATTCCACCCGATCTACGTCCCCTTGTTCCTTTGGATGGGGGAAGATTTGCTACCTCCGATTTAAACGATCTCTACCGCCGCGTCATCAATAGAAACAACCGTTTAAAGGCCATTCTGCGACTAAAGACTCCAGAGGTGATTGTCCGCAATGAAAAGAGAATGCTCCAAGAAGCAGTCGACGCTCTCTTTGATAATGGCCGCCACGGCCACCCCGTGATGGGCGCTGGCAACCGTCCTTTGAAATCTCTCTCGGAAATGTTGAAGGGCAAACACGGAAGGTTTAGACAAAACCTCCTTGGAAAACGGGTCGACTATTCAGGCCGTTCCGTCATCATGGTGGGACCTGAGCTCAAATTCAACCAATGTGGTCTTCCCAAAGAGATGGCTCTCGAACTTTTCGAGCCGTTTATCGTGAAGCGATTGAAAGATCTCGGCTACGTCTACACCATCCGTTCTGCGAAGAAGATGATCCAACGAGGAGCTCCCGAAGTGTGGGACGTTCTAGAAGAGATCATCAAAGGGCACCCCGTGTTACTCAACCGAGCTCCTACGCTGCATAGACTCGGGATACAGGCTTTTGAGCCAGTTCTGATCGAAGGTAAAGCAATCCGCATCCATCCTCTCGTCTGCGCTGCGTTTAACGCCGACTTTGACGGTGACCAGATGGCTGTTCACGTTCCTCTTTCTGTCGAAGCCCAGCTCGAAGCCAAAATCTTGATGATGGCACCCGACAATATTTTCCTTCCGTCATCGGGTAAACCCGTTGCGGTTCCTTCAAAAGATATGACCTTAGGCCTTTATTATCTGATGGCCGATCCGATCTATATCCCTGAAGAACATGGGAAAAAGACGAAGATCTTCCGCAATAAAGAGGAGGTGCTCCTTGCCCTCCAAGCCTCTTCTGCTTTAGTCGTCAATGACGAGAAGAGTAACGCCATGGAGCGCGTCGATGATTTAGGTAGGGGACTCCATATTCACGAAAAGATCAAAGTACGCGTCGACGGGGGATTAATCGAAACAACTCCCGGTCGCGTCGTCTTTAACCAGATTGTTCCCAAAGAGCTCGGATTCCAAAACTACAGCTTGCCGACCAAGAAGATGAGCGAACTCATCATGCTTTGCTACAAAAAAGTAGGATTGGAAACCACCGTCCGATTCCTCGATGCATTGAAAGACTTGGGCTTTAAAGAAGCGACCAAAGCGGCCGTTTCGATGGGTATTGTCGATATCAAAGTTCCGCCAATCAAGCAGAAAATCTTGAAAGAGGCTTACAAAAAAGTGGCCCAAGTCAAGAAGCAGTATGAAGACGGGATCATTACCGATGGCGAGCGCCGCTCGAAGACCATTAGTATTTGGACTGAAGTTTCAGACGTCTTGTCGGAAGAGCTCTACAGAGAGATTACCAAAACACAAGAGAGCCGCTTCAACCCCCTCTTTTTGATGATCGATTCGGGCGCGCGAGGTAATAAATCGCAGTTGAAACAGCTAGGGGCCCTCCGAGGATTGATGGCCAAACCAACGGGAGAGATTCTCGAATCGCCCATTACTTCTAACTTTAGAGAAGGATTGACAGTTCTTGAATATTCGATCTCTTCTCACGGTGCTCGTAAAGGTCTTTCCGATACGGCATTGAAAACGGCCGACTCGGGCTACCTCACCCGCCGTCTCGTCGACGTTGCCCAAGATGTGATTGTCACCGAGCCCGATTGCGGTACTCTTGGCTACATCGAAGTCGGTGCGATCCGGCAGGGGCAAGAAGAGCTTCTTCCTCTACGCGACCGTATCTTTGGACGAACAGTGGCAGAAGATATCTATCAGCCAGGAGATAGCACGAAGTTGCTGGCGAAAGCGGGCGATATTATCACCGTCCGGCAAGCCGAAGCGATAGACGATGCGGGTATCGAGACTGTTAAAATACGCTCTGCACTGACTTGCGAAAGTCGCAGGGGAGTGTGTAGCAAGTGTTACGGCATCAACTTAGCCAATGGCAAAGTCGTTGGCCTTGGAGAAGCTGTCGGTATTATCGCTGCTCAGTCGATCGGTGAACCTGGAACACAGTTGACGATGAGAACCTTCCACATTGGGGGGATCGCGACTTCGGCTATTTTACCCGAAATGGTGGCCGAAGAAGATGGTATCCTCGTCTATATGGGGCTCCGCACGGTGCAAGATGCCGAAGGGCACTGGCTCGTTTTAAATAAAAACGGAACGCTCCAGATCGTCCGCGATGAAGGGCGCAAACTCGAAGAGTATAAAAAACTCCTTAGCACTAAGTCTATCGAGCCGATTCAAATCTTCCCTGCAGAGCTTGGAACGAAAATTTTGATCGAAGATGGCGCCAAGGTGAAAAAAGGGCAGAAGATCGCCCTGACCGAGATCCACAATATCCCCATCATTTGCGACCGCCCAGGTTATGTGAAGTATGAAGACCTCGTCGAAGGGATTTCGACCGAGCGCGAAATCAACAAACAGACAGGCCTCGTCGAGCTGATTGTGAAGCAGCACCGCGGAGAGCTCCATCCTCAGATCGCTATTTATAACGATCTCGATTTTAAAGATCTCGTCGGTACTTATGCGATTCCTTCAGGGGCGATCATCTCGGTCAATGAAAAAGAACATGTTTCAGCCGGGATGCTCCTCGCTCGCTTGCCCCGGGGTGCCATTAAGACGCGCGACATTACGGGCGGTTTGCCCCGCGTGGCCGAGCTCGTCGAAGCGAGAAAACCCAAAGATGCAGCTGAGATTGCCAAGATCGACGGCATCGTCGATTTCCGCGGTGTGCAGAAGAACAAGAGAATTGTCGTCGTCCGCGACGAAGCCACCGGCATGGAAGAAGAACACCATATTCTTCTCATGAAGCACCTCATTATCCAACGCGGCGACTTCGTCATCAAGGGACAACAGCTCACCGATGGCCTCGTCGTCCCTCACGAGATTCTCGAGATCTGTGGGGTCCGCGAATTGCAAAAATACCTCGTCAACGAGGTGCAAGAGGTCTACCGTCTCCAGGGGGTCGACATCAACGATAAGCATATTGAGATTATCGTCCGCCAGATGCTCCAAAAAGTGCGCATCACCGACCCAGGCGATACGACATTACTTTATGGCGAAGAGGTAAACAAAAAAGTCTTCTTCGAAGAGAACCGCAAAACGATCGAAGAGGGAGGCAGACCAGCCGAAGCAGCGCCTCTGCTGCTTGGGATCACCAAGGCCTCGTTGGGAACCGATTCGTTCATTTCGGCAGCCTCTTTCCAAGATACCACGCGGGTGCTCACAGAAGCTGCTTGCTCTGGAAAGATCGACTACCTCATGGGCTTCAAGGAGAATGTGATCATGGGTCATATGATTCCAGGCGGAACGGGCTTCGAATTGCATCGCCATGTGAAACGCTATCTCGATAGAGAAGCGGAAGGATTGCAATTCGAGTTTTCTTCTGTTCCTTAGGAGAGCTAGATGGCGTATAACTTCATTACTCCATCGAGCAGCATGTTGGGGGTTTTGCTCTCTTGGGGCTACTGGTTCCATGGAGCTCCCTCTCTAGCTGAAGATAAAGTTGTCCATGAGCAAGAGGCCGTGCAGATCGTCGTTCCTGCCGCTCCCCTTGCTTATGGTTCTTTTCAAGTCAAAGTAAGCGGAAAATCGCGCTTTGCCGATTGGACAGAAGCCGATCACGCCAATTGTTACGAGCTCGTTCAAAAAGTCATCCAGTACTGGCGCCATCGAGGAATTACCGACTATTTTCTTTATGGAAAAGAATCGGATGAGGCTCCTTTTGCTTGGGAGATCATCCCTTTCTCTAAAGGGGGGTGCCTGAAAGCGAAGCAGTTTGGCGTCTGGCGCGCCATCACTTTTGGACCATCGGCCCTCTCGGAAGAGAAAAGAGACAAAGTAGCGAGTGAGCTACAAGAAGAAATCTCTGCTCCTTTTGAACGGGTGGAAACTGTAGAAAAGGTCTCGAAAGATGCGTTTTGCAATAAGCAAGTCATTGAATGTCAACTCGTCGATGACCCGCAAAACGGCATTCTTCTCCTCCACGATTATAAACCACTAAAAGAATGGCATTTCTTAGCAATACCCTCTAAGCATCGCGATACACTTGCCGATGCCACACAAAAAGAGTTTGTCCAGTTGATGATAGAGGCTCGCAAAGTTACCATTCTTTTTAAAAAAGAAGGATATTCCTCCTGCACTTTCTTTTGTAACAATGGAGTCATTCAGTCGGTCAAGCATCTCCATCTCCATATTCTTCCCTCCGACATTCCACACTTTACCGACAATCTCAAATTCCTAAAAAATATGGCGATTGGCTCTGCGCCACTCTCTCAAAAGGCACTTCAAAAAAGAATAGCTCTCTCCAAAGAGAAATTCCAAAATTCATAAGTTTCTTTACAAAATCTTTTTTTCCAATAATAGTAAATTATTACCTTAAACCGAGTACATTGATATGCACGTACTACCACCAGCACAAGCTAAAGCAGGCTATGTCCTGAGCTTTAAGAGTAAAGATTCTCCTGCTCAACACTTAAATGTTTGTTCCAAACAACATGTGTCCCCTTTTATTATTAAGGAAGATCCCCAGAGTGAGTGTGAATATTCCTATCAAGGTCTAAGAGAGGGCGTTAGTAAAACCGTCTTTATTTTTAAACAATTTGAAGCAAAATATGCTCTTGCTATTCCCAAAAATGATAATCCCGATTCTAAAGGAGAGTGGGAACAAGAGAAAAAAGTAGCGCAGCTCTTGGGAACTGCCGCGGTAAATTCCTCTTTCGAGCCTTTTGTAAACATCTCGCGTCCAGTGAAAATAGATACAGAAAAAAGTGAACTCACACAGTTACAACTTCCTTTGGTGATGGATCAAGAAGGTCTTCTTTCTCCATTTAGAGAGACCAATTTAGAAGATCACTGGACGATTGCTTTAAAGTTACCTCTCTATAAGAAATACTTTCTTCTATTCAAAATTGCCACCTCTCTAAAATTTTTGCATGACAATGGAGTGGTTCATCGCGATCTTCAAGCGAAAAACATTTTGCTTTCTGAAGAACTCGGAGTTCATATCCCCTATCTTTCCGATTTTGGAAAAAGTTTTATTAAAAAGTATGATAAAAACAACGAACCCCTCTATTTGCCTTTGCACCTACTTCCTCCGTTAAAAGACGAAAAAGATAACAGGAAAAGAAAAAAAGCCGATATTTTTGCCTTTGGAATACTCTGTTTTGAACTCCTCACAGGTGTAGCGCCAGAAGATCTTCCCTTTCATACTACGCATTGCGCCAAAGCCTGCCCGAGAGCCACTTTGGAAACATTAACTACTTTCATTAAGGAAAAGAGGGGAGATGGTCAACCAAATAAGTACCGTTTCTGGCCTCAATCTGAAAAATTGCCTCAAGAAGCCGAAGAGATCATTTCACGGATGGTCGAAGATGACCCAAGATGTAAAATAAAAGAAGTGTGTAAGCGATGGGAAAAAGTTGCCATGGAAGCCATGGTGGAAGAATTTTTTAAAACGTTTTCCATTACAGCCGTTATCTCTTATACGCGTTCGACAGCGGTTAATTCAACGGAAAAACCACAAGTTGTTTCGATGATCAATCATGAAACAGGGAAGAAGAGAGATCTTAAAGTCTATCCAAGGAATACCACTGCTGCTGCAGCGCTAGCCTATCTGCAGAACGCGTATATCCATCAAAAAAAGAAAGAAAGAGAGGAGCAAACGACTGGTCCTTGCCATTTAGCTGTCGGCGAACCAGCAAGATTGAATGGACAACTAGCTTTAATAATTCCTTCTGAAAATCTCACTTTGGAAAAATTTCAGAATGAAATAATTCAATTACCTTATAAAGAAAAATTGCGCCTATTAAGTCAACTAACGGAGAGTGTTCGGTTTTTACATGAAATAAAAATGGTCCATTGTGGAATCGAGTTGAAAAATGTTTTGTGTAAATTAGAAGGTAATAAAATTACCGAACTTCTTTTAACTACTTTTAATGGAAGAGGAGTGTTACTGATTCCAGAGTTTTTGGAAATAAAAGACTTTTATTATAAAGTACGAACTACTCCTTTTACTATTGCCGGTATTCACGATAAGATAAGAGAAGCATTATTGGAAAAAGGACCAAAAGAAGCCAATCTTGAATTCTTCAAAAAAGAGGATATTGCCTCCCTAGGGGGACTCTTCCTCTCCTTTTTTGTTCCAAAAGATGACTTACCTTTCTCTCGCGTTAAAGTGTACGAAGAAATCAGAAAACAACAACTCCCTGAAAAGCACGACGCATCAGTTCTTCAAGTTACCAGTGAACTGCGAGGAGATGCATTAGAGAATAAACATGATACCTGGAAAGGCCTCGAATCAGTTCCTCTCCCTTTACAGGAATTAATTAAAGAGATGACAGGGAAAGAAGAATCGATACCCACAATCGAAACGGTAGCTTTTAAACTCACGCAGATTCTAAACGAGTTAAGTTAAACCCTACGGGATTTGTATGCCCCTCGACCTTTCGATTTTGACGGAAAGAGAACTGCGGATCCGAAAAATATGGAAACGTAGCTGGCTTAGCACTATTTTAGCTCTCCCCGTTTTAGTTTTTTTTATTTTTTTTATGTTTCCTGACAATGAGCCTGACAAAGCATATAGATGCGGTCGTTTGACGGCTGAAATAGGTCTGAAATACTGTCTTCCCTCTTACATCTTTTACCGTTTCGTTTATAAAAAACCGGGCATTCGTCTTCTCACGGTATATTTATTCCTAACACCTTTGCTTCTATTTGGTTTAGGAGTTTATATTACGACACTTCATTTTCCTATAAATCTTATCATGTCTCTACTTCTCCCTATCTATTTGTTTTTTTACCCATTGAATTGGCAGCTAAGGAAAATTAACAAAAAGCTCAAACTTAATCCCGCTCACTATCCTCAAGAGTATCTAGCTCTAATAAATATGCTAAATGTTAGTGAACATTGCGATCTTGAACAACGCTATAATTTGCTTATTCAGCAATGGCCTCAATTTGAACACTACACTACTCACACCTACAAGCTCATTTCTAAAAAATAGAACTAAACACTGCCAGCGCCTCGCGTTGGCCTCCGGCCAAAAATGGCGACATCGTCGCCATTTGCCGACTTTTGTCGGCACGCGAGGCTTATCCTGCCGGGCGCTCAATCACACTTTGGCATATGGATCGCAAACGGGCGGAAGGCTCTCCCTATAATTTCAACAGTGCGGTGCAACAATAGTCCAACAGCTGGCAGTCGAGCAGTCTTAGGGATGTAGCAAAAGTTCTACTTGTTGGCGGTGAGGCGTTCGGTGATGGTGTTTTCGAGTTTGATGATGTCGGCGGAGAAGCGGCGGATGCCGTCGGCAAGTTTGTCCGTGGCCATTTGATTGTCGTTGAGAAGATAGCGGAAATGGGCCTCGTCAAGGGTGAGTTTTTGAATATCTTTTTTCTTGGCTTCATCGGGATGGAGTTTTCGTTTGAGAGTGGATTTGGTATCGCTTTGCAGTTTTTCTAAGAGAGGGGGAGCGATGGTCAGGAAATCGCAGCCAGCAAGCTCGATGATTTCATCGGTATTGCGGAACGAAGCTCCCATAATTTGAGTGGGATAGCCAAATTTTTTGTAGTAGTTGTAGATTTCAGTTACTGAGATGACCCCAGGATCTTTTTCAGGAGGGTAGCCTTCGACTTTCTCATGTTCTTTATACCAATCGAGAATGCGACCGACAAAAGGAGAAATTAATGTAGCTTTGGCATCGGCAGCTGCAATGGCTTGGGGGAGAGAAAAAAGCAAGGTCATGTTGCAGTGGATACCCTCTTTTTCGAGGTGTTCGGCAGCCTTCATTCCCTCCCACGTCGATGCTAATTTGATGAGAATGCGGTTGCGGTCGATCCCTGCATTTTCATAAAGATCGATGAGGGTCGTGGCTTTTTGGATGCTTCCTGGTACGTCGAAAGAGAGGCGAGCATCGACTTCGGTCGAGACGCGCCCAGGGACAATTTTTAAAATTTCTACGCCAAAATTGACGAAGAGCTTGTCTAGGATGAAGCGCATGCGATGGTGGGGATGAGAACTTTTCGACTCACCCCATCGGATCGCTTCGTCGATCAAATACTGGTATTGAGGTTCTTTAGCAGCAGTGTAGATGAGTGAAGGATTGGTGGTGGCGTCGGTGGGGGAATATTTTTTTATCGCATTGATGTCGCCTGTATCAGACACCACTGTAGTCATCGACTTCAATTGATCTAAGAGATTTGCCATAGAGAGAATCCTTAACTTTATCTGTCAATTTAGAGAGTTTGACAAATATTCTCAAATCTTTATATTAAAAGCTGCTTTTTCATTTTCGGGAGGTTGAAATGAGTTTAGTCCCAAGATGGTATAACAAAATCCGCCGCCAAAGACCCGGAGGATGGAGCCTTTCTGATTTCTTCGATGATATGGACAAAGCATTTGGCCTTGATGTCGTAGCTTCTCATCCTACGGGACTCAGCGTCTGGGCAGACGAGAAAAATGTCCATGTCGAAGCCGATCTTCCAGGTTTAAGAGCCAGTGATATCGATGTTTCCCTCGATGATGAGGGTGTATTGTGGATCAAAGGCGAAAAAAAAGAAGAAAAAGAAGATAAAGAGCGCAAATACTACAAAAAAGCTCACCACGCATTTTCGTATTGCCTCCCTTTGGGAGAAGAAATTGACCGCAAGATAGAACCGAAAGCCTCTTTTAAAGATGGGGTGATGCATATCACGTTTACTAGAAGGAAAGAAAAAGTTTCAGAGGCAAAAAAAATTCCAATTCGAGAAGAGTAAGTATAAACGTGATGCAAAACCGACATAGCTTATATTTTCATTGCCAAGGATGCGAAGGACCCCTCCTTCTATCACTTCTCGATCAAGAGAATTTCGATGGCATGGTCCACTGCCCACGCTGCGGAAAAAAATATGCCTTCGACGAAGCGATCATGCGGCAACTGCGACAGTTCGAAGCGTTGTGTAAACAGATCCATGCCTCGAAAGAGATTTTGGGCAATAGTTCCATTGCCATCGATGTGGGCTCCCATCATGTGAAAGTCCCTTTTAATATTTTGCTCACCCGCCTCAGTTCAGTCATCGAACTCAATATGGGTGGCAAAAATATCACTATCGCTTTTCGCGTCGAACCTCTCAAAGATGTCGAAGAGCTTTCTATTGCTAAAAACTGTGGTTGAGTAAAACGCCTCGTCCCTAATTGGAGAGGCGTTTTTGAATATTAGTGGGCGTGAGTTGTGGTTCCGTTTCCTGATGAAACAATGATGGCGGCGGCGGCTGCAACTGCAATGATCCCCACTCCAATTGCACAACAAGAGATGCCGCAATTCGTTCCGCAAACAGGGGCGCAAGGGGCAGCGGGATCGCAAACCAGGGGGGCCGCCTCTTCGGGGCAATCATCGGAAGGATAGGCGCACTCATCTTGGTAGTCGTACCCATTTTGGTAGTCGCATCCATTATTATAATAATCGCACTCACATTCTGTTGGGTCGGGTGGGCATGGGCAAGGACATGCTCCGCAATCACAGTCGCTGTAATAGCCGTGATTGAAGTTTTGATAGTTCTGACCTTGAAGAGGAGAATGGGGGACCATAAAGGAACATATCAATCCGATGGCGCAAATCGAGACAATTTTTTTCATAGAGCTCTCCTATGATTAGCTAATATGTAAAATAATTAACAAAAATTTCATTTTGAGACAATAAAATAAAGCGGAGGTCTTAGAGGTTTCACCTGATTTTTTCCGTAGGTAGAGTTGTCGCCTCCTCAGTTTTAAGGGCAAACGATTGAATTGTGTTAAAAAAACTGGAATAAAATGTTCCATATTCTTCTAAGAGAGCGGTTGCTGTGATCACATAAGCAGAGCGATTTTTGACCAGAATTGCCTGGAGAAATCGCACGTCACCAAACGAGGTTTTTCGATCAATCTGAAGAAACTCGGCTTCCCCTCCTTTTGTTTGCATCCGTCCTAGATAGGAGCAGCGGGTATCGGCTTGCGAATTATGGTAATTTTTGGCGAGGGTATAGTAGTTTTCGACATCTAGGTCGGTCTCTTCAATGGCTAAATTGAGAGATGGAGTAAAAGCTCCTTTCCCTTTCCCAATATAGACGACTTTAACTCTAATGGGTAGTTGGGAGGGATCATCGATTAAATGCCACCCCTTAGGGCCTATGAGCGTAAAGGGGTGGAGAGATCCTTGTTCTTTTGACTGTTGTTTCACTCCTTTATTGGCTGCATAAAGGGGCTGGGAGTAAATTATCAGAGCAATTGCACTCCAAAAAATAAGAGAATATTTACTTCTATTTTTCATACCGACTCCTTTGGCTTTTGCCCTCTGAAATAGCTGTGAAAAGGAAATCACTTTTCTCATTGTTTCTATAGGGAAATACCCATTGAAAAATAATACCTTCTCTGAGACCCTAGTAGGGGTTTAATTTTAATTTATTCGAGAGTAAGAACTCACTACCTAATTTAGGCGAAAAGGACACACTCTAAACCACATTTCATATGAGGTTTTAAAATAATGAACAATACAGAAACTGGCAAAGATAAAATTAAAAAAATCACTGAAATTTTGAAGTCCGAGACCCTTGAACCGGCTAAGATAGAAGCGAAAAAAATTATTGAAAATGCTCATCTAGAAGCGCATAAAATCATTAAAGCAGCGGAAGCAAAAGGGGAAGAACTTTTAAATGAAACCCGGCGGGCGATCGAAAAAGAGAAAGAACTCCTCCAATCGGCTTTAAGGCAATCGGTGAAGCAGGGGACGGAAGTTTTAAAGCAAGAAATTGAAAATAAATTGCTTAAAGAAGAAATTGCCGATTATCTCCATGCCCATTTTGGCCAAGCTGATGTCGTGGCTAAACTCGTCGAAGCCCTCATTCTTGCTCTAGAGAAAGAGGGGATCAATGCCGATTTCACCATCTATATTCCTAAAACAGTTTCTGTAAAGGAGGTGATGGCACAACTTGGAAAAGGGATACAAGAAAGGCTAAAAAAAGGAGATGTCGCTCTTGGTGATTTTCTTGCTGGAGTCAAGGTGCAGTTACGTGGGAAGCAACTCACTCTTGATATTGGCGACCAAGCGCTTAGCGAATTGCTAGGACGTTATGTGCGCAAGGAATTTAGGACCCTCTTTTTCCAAGAATAAGAGAGTCCCTCAAAGTCATAATGGTTTATGTGATGACCGAGTACTATTTTCTTGCAAGTCTGTTGCCCGAATTGATCATTGGACACGTCCCTACCCTAAATTTTAGGGATCTGAGGGATTTGCTTCGCATCAACATAACCAAAACCGATCTTCGGAAGGTGAAGATTTTTTTACGCCTGATCGACCTAGATAATATGCGTTCTTTATGGGCAGGCGAACCGATCGAGCCGAGGGGAAATCTAAACGAAAAAGAGCTGAAAGAAGCTCTGCGCGATTTTCAATGGTCAGAGAAAGAACCTTTTCCCGATTACATGGAGGCTTATTTAAAGAAACATCCCGAAGACGCCGATCGTGCCGCTAATTATTCGCGGCTCGTGAGTCGCTTTTTAGAAGAAGAAGGCGAAGCGCAAGAAGGCTTTTTAGG
>JBIOXR010000110.1:0-4094 GCA_044869735.1 Chlamydiales bacterium | reverse complement strand
GAAATTGCAGATGCCAAAGAGGATCTTGCCGATAACCAAAGAAAAGTAGGACAGGCGATGGCGGTAGTTCAGATAAATAACAACTACTTTAAACTGTACCAAAGAATACTTCAAAGGCAAACCGATGCTGCTGTAGAAGCGGGTAATGAGCTCGGGGAAGTGAACCAGACATTTGCTCAGATCGTTTCGAGCTATAACCAAATCGCAACTAACTTGGCACAACAAAGAGTTTAATAAAAAAAATAAAATAAGGATAAAAAAATGAGTTACGTATTAGTAGAAAACAACTTTCATACTCCTGACATCGTTGATGCGGGAGCTCTTCAAGATGCGATGGCAGCTATTTATGCCACGAGAACACATAAGAAACCCGTGTCGGAACGCGATACGATGGTTAAGTCTCACGCTGCTGTTGAGACAGAAGGGGCTCCTTCGTTGGATCTCCCCACTCCTCTTCAATCTTTAATGCAATCTGAAAAGGTTCTCGGAACTGACGAATTTTCTTCGATCGTCTCCATCATCGGTGCGATCCTCTTGGCACAAGGGAAGAGCAACTCGGAGTTCTGGAAGATCCTCTTTGCCAATGGAACGATCACGATGAACGCCGCCGTAGAACTTGCCCCTCTCATTGCTCAAGCGATTATAACGAGCTTTAACGAGCAGGCAAATATTACAGATAACGAAGCTAAAATTGCCTTCTATCAAGGTATTGGAGCTGCGACTACAGGAGCTTCAACCATCGGTATGGGTGCATTTTCTGCCGTTAAGGAAAGCAAAGGATTGAGCGATACGCCTGAAACTGAAAAGATTGGAGCTAATGCTGGCCGAGATGTCCCTTCGACTACCGGAGCGGGCAGCGCATTGGATGATGATAACACCCAAACAGGTGTTGGTAACCAGATCAAAAAAGCTGTTTCTGGAGCAAAAGGAGCCGGTATGTCGAAGATGCAATTGGCATATAAAATATACATGAACGCCCAAAATGCGGCTCAAATGGCTAACCTTGGAAACCAATTAATTCAAGGTTTTACAACCTGGCACTACAAAAACAATATTGCTGAGCACCAGAGAAACGCTGGACAAGCTGATGCTCAATCTAAAATGTATGAGCAGTTTGTAACTTGGTACGTCAATGCCTTCCAACGTTCGGAAGAATTGCGCCAGGGAAGCCAGAACAACATCGACCTCGCTATGAAGATCTTCGATGCTCTCTCGAGCATGGTCTCTCAAACGACACAATCGATGTTCCGCGGTTAATATCTCTATCCTTATAGAGCCGCTTATCCTCTTGGATAAGCGGCTTTTTTTTGTTATAAAACATATCATATATGCACCGCTTCAAAAAGAAAGAGATCGAATGGCTCGCTTTTGAACATTTGAGTCAAGAGAAAGGGCTCATCCATGGGGTATTCTTGAGACATGGCGGGGTCAGCCATGGACCATTTTGCTCATTAAATGTGGGAAGCCGTGCAGGCGATGAGATCGCTTTAGTAGAAGAAAATATCCACAGGGTTGCAAAAGCGCTAGATGTGAACGAGCTATGTCGACCTTTGCAGATGCATGGCGATCAAGTGATCGAAGTGAACAGACCAAGCCCATTATCATGCGACGGATTGATCACTAAAAAACCCAACTTAGGGCTAATGATCCAACATGCCGATTGCCAGGCTGCCATTTTTTACGATCCCGTGCAAAAAGCGATCGGTTGCGTCCATTCTGGTTGGAGAGGAAGTGTCCAAAATATCTACAAAAACTGTATCCGAAAAATGGAAGCGAGCTTCGGTACGAGACCTGCCGACCTCTTGGTTGGCATTTCACCTAGCCTCGGCCCATTAGCTGCTGAATTTCGCCATTATACGAACGAATTACCCCCTACCTTTTGGCCTTTTCAACTGAAGGAGACCTATTTCGATTTTTGGGCTATCAGCACAATGCAATTAATAGAATGTGGTGTATTAAAGCAGAACATTGAGATTGCACGCATTTGCACCTATTCAAACCACGACGATTTTTTTTCCTATCGAAGAGAAAAAAAATCGGGCAGGCACGCTACTCTTGTGGCTTTGCAAGAGTAGGAGCCGATTCTCGTTTGACGAGGTACCCCAATCGGAGTTCTTCTGAGTAGACTAGCCATAGACCGACAAAGATAATTCCCAGCGAAAGGAAAAATGAGGGGGGCACCGTTTCCCCCAATAAAATCCAGCCGAAAAAGGCTGCAAAAAGAGGAGTCATCAGGCCTGCAAAAGAGAGGAAGGTGGCTGTAAATTTCTTCAAAAGCCAACCATAGAGATTATAGCAGATAATATTCGATATGAGGATCATCAACACGATCCCTTCGAGGAATAAGGAGTAATTTGTTATGGGAAGGGGCGACCAGCCACTCTCAGCAAAGAACGAATGGGTAAGGGCAAAGATTCCTCCCAGCACCATGGAAAATCCGTTGGCCATCAAGGGATTGATACCATCTTCTTTTCCCAATTTACGCAGGAGTACCCATCCATAGACCGATGTAATTGTAGCCAAAATAAGGGCGATCTCAGCAAATGAGAGAAAAGAGAGGCCCCCCAAAAGATTCTCCGCTCCTGATTGATATCGAAGAACGGGAAAAAAACCTATGAAACCCACCAGCAGTCCCAACCATTTCTTTGGCGTCATCTTTTCCTTGAATTGAAAATAGGAAAAAAGGGCAGCTAGGAAAGGAGAGAGGCTATAAATAAAACAAGTCTTGGCAGCTGAAAGGTATTGCAATCCCCAAAACTCAAATGCATTAGTGAGGTAGACGCTAAACAGAGAGAGCAGAACCAGCGGAAAAATATGCTTTTTCGAAATCTTGAAATCTCTTCTTCGAAAAAGGAACAAAAAAGCAAGAAGGATAATCCCTCCAGCCACCATCCGCGCCCCTGTTAAAAAAAGAGGAGGGGCCGTACCTAGAGCCGTTTTCCCAATAGAAAACACAGAAGACCAAATAAAAAAAGTTAGAAATACGAAAAAAAACGGCATTTTATAAAGGGGTTAAAAACGCTACATTATAACTCTTTTTTCATTATGAGGCATCTAAAAACTCTTTAAAAAAAAATTTACTTAAATCGTCCATAGACATCTTCAAATCGGATGATATCGTCTTCTCCTAGATATTCACCGACCTGAACCTCGATGATCTCTAAGGGGACCTTCCCTGGGTTTTCCACCCGATGTATTGCTGATTTAGGAACAAAAATACTCTCTCCCTCATGGAGGGTTTTTACATTGTCTTCGATAGTGACATGAGCAGTTCCCTTCACAATGACCCAGTGCTCACTTCGATGGTAGTGTTTCTGAAGGCTCAGTTTTTGGTTGGGATGGACGGTGATTCTTTTAATTTTAAATCGTTCTCCCTCTTCGAGTATGGCGTACTGTCCCCAAGGCCGGAAGGTAGTGCGACGTTCCTTAACCTCTCTTCTCTTTTTCTTTTTTAACAGCCCAACGACTTCTTTTACTTTTTGCGCAGCCCCCTTTTTGGCAATGAGCACGACATCCTCGCTTTCAACTACACAAAGGTCGTCTACCCCAATCGTCACTACAAGCCGCCCTTCGCTATAAAGGAGACAATTTTTAGTCTCATAAGCGAATGATTCTCCTACCTTGGCATTGCCATCTTGATCTTTTTCCAAAGCACGATAGACATTCTCCCACCCTCCTACATCCGACCAATCGAGATCGAAAGGAATGAGAAAGGCCTCTTGCGATTTTTCCATGATGGCATAGTCAATTGAAATATCGGGCATCATGGCAAAGGAAGAATAGACTTGCGCCAAGGGTTGATCCATCAGAGTGTAAATGGCAGGAGCATGCGATTCTAACTCCCGAAAAAACGATTTTGAGGTGAAGGCAAACATCCCTGAATTCCAAAAATAACTTCCCTCTTTTAAGTACTCTTCAGCTTTTGATCTCGAGGGTTTTTCAACGAATTTCTCGATTTTATAACCTCCCGATTTCTCAAAAGAGGAACGCTGGATGTACCCAAATCCCTCTTCGGGTTCTCTTGGTTTGATGCCAAAGGTGACAATGGCTCCTTGTTCTGCTAGGGCATAGGCCCCACGGACGGTGTCGGTATA
>JBIOXR010000109.1:0-14299 GCA_044869735.1 Chlamydiales bacterium | reverse complement strand
ATTCATGGGAAAAAAGAGGGGAATGACCCAACGATTCGATAAAACCGGCAATGTCGTTGCTTGTAGTGTTATTGAAGCCAATCCGCAGGTCATCATCCAAATCAAGCGCCGAGAAAAAGATGGGTATGAGGCTTTGCAATTAGGATTTGAGAAACTCGAAGCAAAAGATGGTCGCACGCTCCAGCGGCGCGTGGGAAAGGCACGTTCGGGGCATTTCAAAAAAGCGAAAGCAGATGCGTTCCGCTACTTGTCAGAGACGAAAGTAGAAAATACGGAAAAATATGAGGCGGGCCAGCAGGTCGATCTCTCTCTTTTTGAGGGTATTTCCCATGTCGATGTGATAGGAGTTTCTAAGGGGAAGGGGTTCCAAGGGGTTATCAAACGCTATAATTTTAGCGGTGGACCTGGAGCGCACGGCTCGGGGTTTCATCGTCATGGTGGATCGACGGGGATGAGGTCGACACCTGGTCGTTGCTTGCCAGGGACTAAAAAGGCCGGTCGGATGGGTGGTGAAAGGGTGACTGTCCAAAGTTTGAGGGTAGTGGGGGTGGATCTCAAGCGCCATCTCCTTATTGTTGAAGGGGCGATTCCAGGTCCTCGCGGAGGTCTTGTCTATTTTATTCCAGCAAAGAAAATGCAAGTGAAAAAGAAGGGTTGATACAGTGGCTACGATAAAAAAATATGACCTGACCGGAACTTCCGTTGGCGAAGTTGAAATGGATGATATTCAAGAGAAAGAGTGTGGTCAGCTAATTAAAGACTATATCGTTGCTTACCGCCATAACCAAAGACAGTGGTCGGCGAGTACTAAAGGGCGTTCTGAAGTCAGTCATTCTACGAAGAAACCCCACCCCCAAAAAGGGACGGGGCGCGCTCGTCAAGGGTCTCTTGCTGCTCCCCAGTTTAGAGGGGGAGGGATTGTCTTTGGGCCAAAACCAAAGTTTGACCAACACGTCCGCGTCAATCGGAAAGAGAGGCGTAAGGCCCTGCGCTTTATGTTTGCAGAGAAAATGAAAGAGGGGCGCGTCCATATTCTGGATGAAAAAGCTCTCGGAGAGTCCTTCTCCAGTCCCAAAACCAAAGCAGTAACTTCATTTCTAAAGGCCCTAGAACTCCAGGGCAAAAATGGCAAAAGCAAGAGAGTTCTCTTTATCAGCGAAAGTGCTTCGGCTGAGACCAAAAAAAGGGGCAAAAAGAAAGTAGATCGCACTAATTTCTTTAAGAGTATCCGCAATATTCCACGTTCAGAGCACGTTTTAGCTCCTAACTTAAATGGATATCAAATGGCCCTTGCTAGCGATCTTATCTTAACTGAGGGTGCGGTCAATGAACTTGAAAGCTTGTTGAAATCGAGGGGCGAATGAAAGATTTTTTTGAAGTGATTAAAGAGCGCTATGTAACGGAGAAAGCTAAGGTTCTCGAAGAGCTCCAAAGTTCAGAGAGCAATCCGAGTATCGCGCGCTGCAAAACGCCTAAATATACCTTTATTGTCGATAAAAAGGCGAATAAACAAGAGATAGCACGAGCCGTAGAAGGGCTCTATAAAGATCAAAATATCAAAGTCACGGCAGTAAATACGATTACAATGAAGCCGAAACGAGCGAAGAGAGGAAGAGGAAAGGGGCGTCCAGGAGCGTCGCCTTCTTTCAAAAAAGCGATCGTTTCATTGGAAGCGGGCGATAAGATTGAAGGTGGGAGTTAAAAATGCCTAAGACATTTAATCCAAAAACACCGGGTTTGCGACGGTTAGTCTTGCCTACCTATGCAGAATTAACTCGTAAAGGAGATCTTGACGGAAGCAAATCGAGAAAGAGGGTAAAGCCGTTGAAATCTTTGATGTGTAACAAAAGAAGAACCAACGGGCGCAATAATAATGGGCATATTACCTGCCGCCACCGCGGAGGAGGGCATAAACGCTTCTACCGTGCGGTCGACTTTTTGCGAAACAAAGATAGCATTCAGGCTAAAGTAGCTTCCATAGAATATGATCCTAATCGCTCTGCTTATATTGCCTTGCTCCATTATGTCGACGGAGAAAAAAGATATATCTTAGCCCCTAAGGGATTAGAAAGAGGGGCTGTTATATTTTCAGGAGAAAATAGCCCCTTTGAAGTCGGCTGTTGCATGCCCCTTCGATGCATGCCTCTGGGGTCTGTTGTGCACAATATAGAAACCTCGCCCGAGAGGGGAGGAAAACTCGTCCGTTCAGCCGGGATGTCCGCGCAGTTGATGGCTCGTAGTGGAGGTTATGCAACCTTGAAGATGCCATCGGGCGAAATCAGAATAATCAATGAAAACTGCAGAGCGACATTTGGAGCAGTCTCTAATGAAGAGCATATCCTCCGAGATGAGGGGAAGGCTGGTCGCAACCGATGGAAAGGGATACGTCCGACGGTCAGAGGTACAGCGATGAACCCCGTCGATCACCCCCATGGTGGTGGTGAAGGAAAGCATAATGGGTATATCCCGCAAACACCTTGGGCGGTACCGACAAAAGGATATCGCACGAGACGAAAGAGAAAAAGCTTATGGTATGTGGTAAGGGATCGAAGGAAATAATATATGGGTAGGTCTTTAAAAAAAGGTCCATTTGTTGACTATCAACTCTTGAAGAAAGTGCAAAAGCAGAACCAAGAGGGGGTCAAAAAGGTTATCAAAACATGGTCGAGGCGTTCGACAATTACTCCGGAGATGGTAGGACACACCTTTGAAGTGCACAACGGAAGGAAGTTCTTGGCGGTGCCGGTGACTGAATCGATGGTAGGGCATAAGTTGGGAGAATTTTCTCCAACGCGCCTGTTTAAAACACATCCCATAAAAAAAGCAGTAGCAACGCCTACATAAGGGAGAAATAGATGGATCTTGCGAGAGCAAAAACAAAATATATACGCATACCACCTCGAAAAGCCAGATTGGTAGCCGACCTCATCAGAGGTCTGTCGATCGAAGAGGCGGGAGTACAACTGGCCCACTGCAATATGAAAGCGGGACGTTACTTTAAGAAAACACTAGACAGTGCTGTAGCTAATGCTCAAGTGCGATTTGATGCACGGCCCGATCAGCTCCAAGTGATCGAAGTGAGAGTAGATGATGGACCGCGCATGAAGCGAGCAAAGTCAAAATGCCGAGGGGGGCAAGTGCCTATATTAAAAAGAATGAGTCACTTTACAGTGGTCGTAGGCGAAAAGAAAGACGATGCTGCAGGCGCAAAATCGAGAAGGCAAAAGAGAGTAAGGGGTAAATAGCACTATGGGTCAAAAGGGATGTCCGATTGGATTTCGAACTGCGGTTACAAAGAAATGGCGATCGCTTTGGTATGGAAATAAGCAAGAGTTTGGCAATCTTCTCGTTGAAGATTACCACATTCGCGAATACCTAAAGAAAAAACCCTCCTGCGCAGGGGCCTCCCGTTTCACCATTCGCAGAATGAGTGGTAAAGTCGAAGTAACCATACACACTTCTAGGCCAGGTTTGGTGATTGGAAAAAAAGGGACCGAAATTGACGTTTTAAAAGACGAACTGCGCAAATTGACCGGAAAAGAGATCTGGATTGAGGTCGAGGAGATTAAAAGGCCTGATCTTGATGCACAACTCGTAGCGGAAGCGGTGGCGAAACAACTCGAGCGAAGAGTCGCATTTAGAAGAGTGATGAAAAAAGCAATGCAATCGTCGCTAGATGCCGGAGCTCTCGGAGTCAAAATCCAAGTCTCAGGGCGCCTTGGTGGTGCCGAAATTGCAAGGACCGAGTGGTACAAAGAGGGACGTGTACCTCTCCATACTCTACGTGCCGACATCGATTTCGCCCATGCGCGAGCAGAAACGACCTACGGGTCCATTGGCGTAAAGGTATGGCTCAATTTAGGTGAAGGGATTGCAACGGCGAAAAGTGAATGAGGTCTGAACCATGTTAATGCCAAAAAAAGTTAAACATAGAAAGCAGCAAAAGGGGCAGCAAAGAGGCTGTAGCAAAGCGGGCAATTACGTCGAGTTCGGTGAATTTGGGATGCAAGCTATGAGCCGAGGCCGGATGACCGATAAGCAAATTGAAGCCTGTCGAGTTGCTATCAATCGTTCGTTAAAAAAGAAAGGTAAGATTTGGGTGCGCATTTTTCCCGATAAGCCTGTTACGAAGAAACCGGCAGAGACTCGCATGGGCTCGGGGAAAGGAGCGCTAGATCGTTGGGAAGCTGTCATTCGACCAGGAAAGTTACTGTTTGAAATAAATAATGTAACGCGCAAAGAGGCTCAAGATGCCCTTCGGAGTGCTGCTGCGAAAATTAATATTAAGACCCGTTTTGTCGAACGGTTGGAAATGGTGTAACAATGGCCATGCAAAAAGCAAAAGAATTCCGGGATCAAAGCACTGAAGAGCTACAAGAGCAGTTGCGCATCAAGCGCAAAGAGGTATTCGATCTGCGCGGAACAGTCGGGAAAGCAAAAGGGGAAAAAATACACCTTATCCGTCACAAACGAAAAGAAATTGCGCGCATGATGACGGTATTAGGGGAGAGAGGGAAAAATGAGTGAAGCAGTGATCCGTAATAAAAGAAAAATCAAAGAGGGTAAGGTCGTATCAAACAAAATGGATAAGACGGCCGTCATCGAAGTCGAAAGGACATTCCTTCACCCCTATTACGGGAAAGTAATGACCAAACGAAAAAAATATTACGCCCACGATGAAGATGTAAAATCGTTAAAAGTAGGCGATAAAGTCACGATTGAAGAAACTCGCCCTCTTTCAAAACTAAAGCGTTGGCGTGTAGTACGAGAAGCTTAAAACTAGAGTGTAAAAATGTTGCAGCAAGAGACCGAACTTGATGTGGCCGACAACACCGGCGCAAGAAGGGTAAAATGCTTTAAAGTGTTGGGTGGGAGTAAAAGGCGATACGCGAATGTGGGCGATATCATCATCTGCTCGGTGCGAAAGGCAGAACCGGATGGATCGGTAAAAAAAGGAGAAGTCGTAAAAGCCGTCATCGTACGGACCAAACGCTATATCAAGAGACAAGATGGCTCTTGGCTCCGTTTTGACACCAATAGCTGCGTCATTATCGATGACAATGGAAACCCCAAAGGAACCCGCATCTTTGGACCTATTGCGAGAGAAGTGCGCGACAGAGGGTATGTAAAAATCAGTTCCTTGGCACCAGAGGTGATTTAAATGAGCAAATGGGTAAGAAAAGGCGACAAAGTCGTCGTAATTTCAGGTAACGACCGAGGCAAAATGGGCCAAGTGCTCTCGCGCAAGGAAAATCGCGTGGTAATCGAAGGAGTGAACGTTAGGAAAAAGTCGATGAAGAAATCGCAAAACCAGCCCAAAGGGCAGATCCTCGACATCGAACGCCCCATCCATATTTCAAAAGTGAAGATATGCATCGATGAGAAGCCGATAAAACTGAGAGTCAAAGTGAATAAGGAAAAAGAGCGCGAATTAGTTTATAAAACGGCTAAAAAAGATGTTCTTTATCGGTCAACCGCAAAACCATCAAAGGCGAAATAAGATGTTAAAGCAGAAGTATAAAGAAGAAATTCGAAAAGCCTTACAGGAGAAGTTCGGTTATAAAAACCCAATGATGATCCCAGTTCTTAAAAAAGTTGTAATCAGCATGGGATTGGCGGAAGCATCCAAAGATAAAAACGCACTTGCCGAAACACAAAATGAACTGACTATGCTTTCCGGCCAAAAGCCTATTTTGACCCGATCTAAAAAAGCGATTGCAAATTTTAAACTTCGCAAAGGGCAAACCATTGGTGCAAAAGTTACCCTGCGGGGAGAGAGAATGTACGATTTCGTTTTCCGATTTTGCAATCTCGTTACTCCCCGGATCCGCGATTTTAGAGGATTTAACTCAAAATGCGATGGAAGAGGATCTTACAGTGTAGGTCTTGAAGATCAACAAATTTTCCCTGAGATCAACTTAGATAAGGTGAAAACAACGCAAGGAATGAATATAACTTTTGTCACAACGGCTTCAACCGATGAAGAGTGCCGTGAATTGTTGGCCTTGTTGGGCATTCCATTTAAAAAAGGTACGGTATCATGAACGATCCCATTGGCGATTTACTAGTAAGAATGAAAAATGCCTCAAAAGCAAAACACCGCTATTTTGACATTCCATGGAGTGGCATTAAGCAAGATATCGTTGAAATCTTTAAACGCAATGGTTTAGTGGCCCATTTTCTCGTAAGAGATGAAAAGGGAAAGAAATCAATGAGAGTGTTTTTGAAATATGGTTCAAATAGAGAAGCGGTTTTGACGGAAGCTCGGCGGGTTTCAAAACCTTCTTTGCGCCGCTACATTACTTCTAAGAAAATTCCCAAGGTCTTAGGAGGTATGGGGATTGCCGTCGTTTCTACTTCAGAAGGTGTTCTAGAAGGGAAAGTAGCGAAAGAAAAAAACCTGGGTGGCGAGCTTCTGTGTTTAGCATGGTAAACGAATAAAAAGAGTTTAAAAATGTCGCGAAAAGGAAAGGTGCCCATTCTCCTTCCCAAAGGAGTAGAGGTAAACATAAAAGAAAAAGTCGTCGCCCTGAAAGGGCCCAAAGGAACGATCTCACAAGAAGTGGGTCGTGAAATTGACGTCTCAGTAAAAGAAGGCAAAATCATCGTCCAATTGCATCCCGAATTTCCCGAGGCCTCCAATCTTCATGGACTTTACTGGGCTCTCATTGCAAATATGGTCACTGGCGTATCACAGGGATTTGAAAAAAAGCTCGAAATGGTCGGAGTAGGCTTTAGATCACAAGTGGTGGGTAACCATATCGAATTGCAAGTCGGATTTTCACACCCTACGCGCCTTCCCATTCCAGAAGGGATTAAAGTCGCCATCGACAAGGGAACCATGATAGCGATCAGCGGAGTGAACAAACAGCAGGTCGGCCAATTTGCTGCAGATGTCCGTTCAAAATATCCTCCTGAACCTTACAAAGGAAAAGGGATACGCTATGTCGACGAGTATGTAAGAAGAAAAGCTGGTAAAGCGGCCAAGAAGTAAGGAAAAAGCAATGGAAAGCGAACTATTTAAACGAAATAAAAGACGAGATAAACGAGCTGCCCATGTCAGCAAGCGGGTGCGCGGATCGCAAGACAAACCCCGTTTGTCCTTAAACAAGACGAACCGGCATATCCACATACAACTGATCGACGATGAAGAGGGGCGCACGCTCGCCAGTATCTCCACTCTATCGTCTGAGTTTAAAACAACGGAATTCAACAAGAAGAATAAGACCTCTGCAAAAGAGCTCGGTTTGAAAATAGCGGCTTTAGCGAAGGAAAAAAATATAGAAAGATGCGTATTTGATCGCCGCTTTTATAAGTTTCATGGAATACTAGCGGCTGTCGCAGAGGGAGCCCGAGAGGGAGGTTTAACGATTTAATCTATGAATACAAAATCTGATACTCAAAAAAAAGAGGGTGCTCTTGAAGAGAAAGTCCTTTCCGTCAATCGATGCTCAAAGGTAGTAAAGGGGGGAAGAAAATTTAGTTTTTCCGCTTTAATCCTTGTAGGGAACCGGAAAGGGCAGATTGGATATGGGTTTGCGAAGGCGAATGAGCTTACCGATGCTATCCAAAAAGGTGGCGAGGTGGCCCGTAAAAATGTCGTAACTTTTGAAATGGAAGGAACGACGATTCCCCATCCCGTGATTATGACTTATGATGGGGCAAAGGTCTTGCTAAAACCCGCTTCAGAAGGGACGGGGATTGTGGCTGGATCGCACATCCGGTCGGTGCTAGAATTCGCAGGTATCAAAGATATCGTCGCAAAAAGCATGGGATCGAATAACCCTATCAGCATGGTAAAAGCGACTTTTAAAGCCCTTGAGAGTCTGCGCAGCAGGCAAAAAGTTATGGAGCTACGCAAAGGGGATGAACAATGATTAGATTAGACCAATTATCCAATGCCACTCGTCCGCGCAAAAAACGAAAAACGGTAGGACGAGGAATAGGTTCTGGAGTGGGCAAAACGTGTGGAAGAGGAGTGAAAGGAGCCGGAGCTCGTTCAGGATACAAAAGACGCCATGGGACTGAAGGGGGCGGCGTTGCCTTATATAGACGATTACCGACCCGTGGATTTACCAACCGACGCTTCCAAACAAAACTCGATTTTATTAATCTCTCCGAAATTGAAAAACTCTATAACGATGGTGAGACTGTCAGTGTGGACACACTGCGAGAGAAGGGTTTTTTGAAAGGTCCTTCCTATGGAGTTAAAGTATTAGGTAACGGTAAACTGACCAAACGTTTGAAGTTTGAAGTCGAAGCCTTTTCAGAGAAAGCTAAAAGGGAAATAGAGAACCTAGTAAAATAATGTTAGAAGCCTTTAGACGCGCCCTTTCCATACCTGAATTAAGAACGCGAATTGTATTTACAATTCTTCTTTTAATCGTTTGTCGCATTGGGGGGTTTATACCAGTGCCAGGGATCAATGGAGAACTAGCCCTTAGCTATTTTAGACAAGCAGCTGGAGGGGGGCAAAATCTATTTCAATTAGTCGATATTTTCTCAGGTGGAGCCTTCGCTAAGATGACGGTAGTCGCTCTAGGCGTAGTCCCTTATATCTCCGCTTCTATTATTATGCAGCTCCTCGTGGCCATTATTCCTTCCTTTCAACGCGAGGTAAGGGAAAACCCCGAAGTAGGAAGGCGCAAAGTCACTAAGTGGACGCGTCTGATGACCGTCTTCTTGGCTGTGGTCCAATCAGGGTTGTTTGCTCGGTATGCCGTACAAATGAATTTCTCGACTCCGGGGATCATCGTTCCGGAGATGATGCGCTTCCAGGCATTTGGTGCTCCATGGCTCTTCTTTTTAGTGACTATTGTTACTATGACTACAGGCACTATCTTTTTGATGTGGATTGGTGAACAGATCACGGAAAAAGGAATAGGCAATGGGATGAGCCTGATCATCACCCTTGGAATTGTCGCTTCTTTCCCCTCGACCATTGGGTCCATTATTAGCCAACTCAACCTCGATTCTCAAGAAGTGGGCCAACTGACATTCTCTTCGCTTCTCGTGTTGTTCTCTGTTTTTGTATTGGTGATCATTGCGACTATCCTCATCATTCAAGGGCAGCGAAAAATTCCCGTACAGTATGCACGGCGCGTGGTTGGTAGGCGCGAAGTACAAGGAGGAGGATCCTTTCTTCCATTAAAAATTAATTACGCAGGGGTTATCCCTGTGATTTTTGCCTCTTCTCTCCTCATGTTTCCCGCCACTTTAGGGCAATTTTTAAGCACAAATTCATGGATGCAGGCCTTTGCCAGAAATCTTTCTCCTGGCACGTGGATCTACACCCTTCTCTTTGTCATTCTCATACTCTGTTTTACCTATTTCTGGACCGCAACACAATTTCACCCTGAACAGATAGCGTCGGATATGAAAAAGAATGGCGCCTTCATTCCTGGCATTAGACAAGGAAAACCGACGCAAGACTATCTCGAATCGACCATGAACCGCATCACTCTGATTGGAGCTATATTCCTAGCTATTATCGCCATTTTGCCCAACATAGTAGGCAAAATTTTAAGAGTGGACCAGTCGATCACCTACTTTTTTGGAGGAACCACTCTCTTAATCCTTGTCGGTGTAGTCCTCGATACGATGAAGCAAATTGAATCGCATCTTTTGATGAAGCGATATGAAGGATTTATGAAAAGAGGGCGGATACGAGGGAGATAATCGATGCAAGGAACGAGCTTTTGTTGCATTTTTTCTCTCGAGAGTGTACAATGGCCCAGCATTCTTGTAAATTTAAGTTTATAAAGGTTAAAGCGTTATGCCACGTGTGATTGGAGTCGATATTCCTGGGAAAAAAAGGCTTGTCATAAGCCTAACCTATATTTATGGAATTGGCCGTACATTATCTGAAGAGGTCATTGAGAAGTTGGGACTCGATCCTAACCTTCGTGCAGAAAAGTTGAGTGGAGAAGATATAGCCCGCCTCAATGCTATGCTGCAAAGCGAGTACAGAGTGGAGGGAGATCTTCGCCGAGAAGTACAAAACAACATCAAACGCTTGATCAGCATCCACTCCTATCGAGGTTCAAGGCATCGATCTGGGTTACCTGTAAGAGGCCAAAGGACGAGAACCAATGCTCGCACACGCAAAGGGAAGAGAAAGACAGTTGCAGGCAAGAAAATGGCTCTTGCGAAGAAGTAGTAATCAATAAGGAGAGTAACGTTGGCTAAGCAAACGCAACAAGTGAAAAAGCCGGTAACAAGGCAGCGTAAGAAAGTCATCCGCAATGTCCCAGCAGGCATTGCGCATGTAAAAGCGACCTTTAATAACACGATTGTAACCATTACAGACCCAGCAGGAAATGTCATTGCCTGGGCTTCTGCGGGAAAGGTGAATTTTTCGGGCTCGCGCAAATCATCGGCATTTGCAGCAACAGTTGCTGCACAGGATGCTGCGAAAGTAGCCATGGGCTATGGGATGAAAGAGGTAGAAGTTAGCCTTAAGGGACCAGGAGCAGGACGTGAATCGGCAGTCCGAGGTCTCTTGAGTGGAGGCTTAATGGTGACTGTGATCTATGACCAAACCCCAGTACCCCATAACGGTTGCCGTGCACGAAAAAGGCGGCGTGTTTAACAGAAGAGTCCTTGTGAGGGGATTCTATAATAACTCTGATGGAGAAAGTTCATGACAACTGTCTTATATGACAAGTTCGAAATGCCTAAAGTAATTAAGGTAGAAGAATCGACTGCAACAAATAGCTATACTAAATTTATTATCGAACCTTTGGAAAGAGGGTTTGGGCATACCTTAGGCAATGCGATCCGAAGGTTATTGCTAACAGCCATCGAAGCTCCTGCCGTTATCTCCTTTTATATGGAGGGAGTCCATCATGAGTACATGGCGGTAGACGGAATTGTCGAGGATGTCACTAATATCGTCCTCAATTTAAAAGGTGCTTTGTTGCGCAAACTTCCATTGATGGGTGCTGCACATGCGCGCGATCAGAAAATTATCACCAAGATGCTCAACATTACGGAAGAGGACCTAGGAAAAAAACGGGAAAAAGTCATCACCTTGGGAGATTTGGTAGAAGTGGGCGATTTTGATATTGTGAACCCTCAGTTGCCTCTCTTTACCGTGACCAAGCCCATGACAAAAAGAGTGGAGCTGAAAGTCGCTTTTGGACGGGGATATGTCCCATCGGAGTCGATGCAAGTGGAAAACCGCGTCGTGGATGAAATTATCATGGACGCGATATTTTCCCCCGTGCGCCAAGTGAATTACTACGTACAAAATACCAGAGTGGGGCAAGCAACAGACTTTGACCGCTTGATCCTCGAAGTGACAACGGATGGCCGTGTGTCTCCTCGCGAAGGAGTCGCGTTTGCAGCAAAAATCTTGGTAAACCACCTCGAAGTTTTTGAACAAATGGAGAAGTATGAGCTCTCCTACCAAGAAAAAGGACTCGATACAAACAACGATCTCGACGAATTAATGTCTAAGTTGGTTTTGGGAATCAACGAAATAGAACTCTCTGTTCGCTCCGCTAACTGCCTCAATGGTGCAGCTATTGAGACCATTGGTGAGCTCGTTGTGATGTCAGAACCGCAGTTATTGCAATTTCGCAATTTCGGCAAAAAATCACTCAATGAGATTAAAGCAAAATTGACAGAAATGGGCCTTTCTTTGGGAATGGATCTCTCTAGATTTGGTATCAAACCCGAAAATGTAAAAGACAAAATCAAAGAGTATTTAGAAGAGAGTGGGAAGGTAGTATGAGACACCGAAAAAGAACGTATAAAGTTGGCAGGAATTGTGGTCATCGCCGCTGCTTGTCGGCAAATCTGTTAAAGAGTTTCATTGAAAACGAAAAAATCGAAACGACAGTGACCAAAGGCAAGGAGCTCAAAAGACAAGCCGAAAAGATGATCACCCTTGGCAAAAAAAATACTTTGGCTGCGCGAAGAGAAGCTAAAGCAAGGTTGATGGTAAGCTATAATCCACTAACTACTAAAGAGAAGCGCGCGGCTAAAGAGGGAAAAAAAGAGAGCTATAACATCGATCGTCGCGTAATAGGAAAACTCTTTGATGTGTTAGCTCCGCGTTATGCGTCAAGAGCAGGAGGATATACCCGCTTGGTGCGCAGCCGCCGCAGGTTAGGAGACAATGCAGAACTCTGCTGGTTGGAATGGGTTACTGATTAACAGTTTCACCTTTTTAAAACACTTTCATATACAAACCTTCTACCTTCCCAGGAAGGTCAAAATCTGCCATATTTATTTTCAAACACCCTTTCAGGAGCATCAGTGAAAATTAAAGTGGCAATCAATGGTTTTGGCCGTATCGGAAGGCTTTTCTTAAGGCAATTGCTTCTTCATAAGAATAGTCCTTTAAAGGTAGTGGCCGTTAACGATGTCGTTCCTCCCGAGAGTCTTGCCTATCTATTTAAGTATGATTCAACTCATGGCCAATTTGTCGGACAGGTGGAGACAAAAGGCGAGAACCTCATTATTGATGGCGAATCGATTAAAATTTTATCTGAAAAGGACCCTTCAAAGTTGCCTTGGAAAGCAATGGGAGTCGATTACGTCATTGAGTCGACAGGTCTTTTCACAAAAGAAGAAGAGGCAAAAAAGCATCTAATCGCAGGAGCCAAGCGCGTCATTATTACGGCGCCTGCTAAAGGAGCAATTAAAACCTTTGTCATGGGTGTGAATGAGGAAAAATACGACCCCGCAAAGGATGCAATCGTATCGAATGCCTCATGCACGACTAACTGCGTGGCGATCATTTCAAAAGTGCTCTTAGAGAATTTTGGCATCGAAGAAGGCCTAATGACGACAGTCCATGCGACGACTGCCACGCAACCAAGTGTTGACGCACCTTCAAAAAAAGATCTCAGGGGAGGCAGAGGCGCCAGCCAGAATATCATTCCCGCCTCTACCGGAGCCGCCAAAAGCGTAGGGGAATGTCTTCCAGAAGTGAAGGGAAAAATGACCGGGATGGCCTTCCGAGTGCCAGTCGCTGACGTCTCTGTAGTAGATCTAAGTGTAAAGCTCAAGGAAAGCACGACCTATGAAGAGATATGTAAGAAGATGAAAGAGGCTTCGGAAAATGAACTAAAGGGGTTGCTAGCTTATACGGACGAGCAGGTCGTCTCTTCTGATTTTATTGGTACGACCTATTCGGCCATTTTTGATGCACTAGCAGGAATAGAATTAACCGACAAATTTTTTAAAATTATAGCTTGGTATGACAATGAGATGGGGTATGCCGCCCGCGTCGTTGATTTCGCCGAGTACATGGCAAAAAGAGAGAAGAAAGAATGAATTTTACAAGAGAACCATTAGTTGAAACGATTATCACTCCTCGTGAAGGCTATCGCCTTCTTTTGAGGAACAGCAAAGGAGCCGGAGAAGAAGATTTGTTTTTAGATGCCATTGAAGTGATTACCATGGGCAATGGCAGTTTTTACCGCTCCCTAGATCGCCCCAAAGCATTTATCGTTCCTGTAGGTGATTATGAGATTTATGAAGTGAAAGAAGCCAAAATGGCCCTGAAGCTCGGTATGCAAGAGCATGCGACTAAACCACGAGAAGGCGGGATGAAACAAAAAGAAGAGGGAGAGAGAAGAAAAGACCGACGCAGCCGCAACCGACGCCGCAGGGAAAAAGAAGAGGTGAAAGAAGAAGCCCTGGTCGAAGAAGCAGAAGAGCATCTGCCACCTCCACTTCAAGAAAGAGAAGAATTAGTGACACCACCCCCTTCTCCTGTAGAAGAGACGAAAGAGCGCGCTCCCCGCGTGTTAATTCCTCCTCCAACGACACTCATTTCAGAAACCATCTCCCGCTATAAAGAGACACCTGTCTACGCCGGAGCCTTCTTTACCAAAGAAGAAATAGAGGCCGAGGAACTGGAAGAAGAAGAGGAAGAGCCTGTTAACTTGAGAGAGCAAGAAGAGTTTGGACTGACCGACAAACGAGAAGAAGAAGAAGAGGAAGAGTAGCCAGACAATCCCCTTGACACCTAACCTCAAAGAGAATACCTTTTCTTCCTAATTCCCCCGCTCGGGTGGTGGAATGGTAGACACTAGGGACTTAAAATCCCTTGGGGGCAACCCCGTGAAGGTTCGAGTCCTTTCCCGAGCAAAAAGTTAAAATTATGAAAAGAGGCTTCCCCAGATTCTTCTAAGGCGCGTGATAATTTCTGGGTAAATGGTAGCAGTTTCGTCAATGTCTGTAAGGAGAGAAACAACCCCTTCTTCCTGTTCTAAGAGATTTACTTTGTAATGCAGATTAATGGGTTTTCCTTCTTCATCATAACGAAGGTCAATTTCGGGAA
>JBIOXR010000108.1:0-8421 GCA_044869735.1 Chlamydiales bacterium | reverse complement strand
ATGATCTCCTCTTTTTTGATAAAACTGATTCTTTCAGGTCGGGTCTTTAGCATGTTTTCCTCAATTTTTTCAAAGCTGGATGCTGGATTGCAAATACATGAATCCAATTTTTACATTTCCTAAAAATGTCAAAAACCAAATCCATGCTTATTAAAGAGTATCTTCCCCTCGCATGTCTCTTCAAATATAAAGCGTGCGAAAATCTGATAACAAAAAATTCCCTAAGGATATCAGACATGATAAAGCGCAATCGGTGTGATTGCGCATTAGTCGAAATTCTTTCCTTCACAATTTTTATAAATTAAAGGGGCTTCATGGTAGCTTTTGCTCCAGCGGCAGCAAGCTTTTTCACTATCTCTTCCGCTTCAGCTTTTGGGGCACTCTCCTTAATGACTTTGGGAGCTGCCTCCACGAGATCTTTCGCCTCTTTAAGGCCTAATCCTGTCAATTCGCGCACCACTTTAATGACGCCGATCTTCTTATCAGCAGGAACTTCAGCCAATGTTACTTGAAAATCGGTAGCCTCGGCTGCAGGAGCTGCTGCTGCAGCTGCTGGCGCACCCCCTACTGCTCCCATCATGACTGGAGCAGATGCCTCGACGCCCCACGCCTCTTCCAGAAGTTTTTTTAGTTTGGCCAAATCGGTGACCTTCAAATTACTCAGTGTTTCTACAATTTCCTCTAGTGTTGCCACGGTAACCTCTCTTAAAATTTAATATTAACGTCAATTTAATATCAGGCATCTCTATTGAACTGCCTTCAGTTAAACAGGCATTATCAGGGATTTTCTCCCTGTTCCTTTTTTTCTTTTGCATCTAAACAATAGGGTACGCTCGTCAAAACGGCATTGACAGTTCCCACTACCTGACTCATCGGCATCGCCAGTAACCCCACAATCATCGCACGTAGCTGATCTCGACTGGGCAGTTTGGCCAAGGCCTCTACATCTTCTCCTGAGCAAACTTCTCCATCGAAAAGACCGGCCAATATTTTAATTGCATTTTCGTTTTCTTCCTCGTACTTCACCAACATTTTTGCAATAGCGAGAAGGTCTTGCTTGGAAAAAACTACTCCCACATGGCCATCTAGATCTTCCTCTTTGATGGAGAGGCCGGCTTCAGAGGCAGCTTTCAAAAATACTCGCTTTCTCACCACCTCAAAGTCCCCTTCCAATTCAGAGAGCTTATCGCGGAACGTGCGCATTCCCGTGGCTGAGATGCCTTGGTATTTAGTGACGATCAAGGATTGCGCCCCTTCAATTTTTTCCTTAATCTCTTCTAGAAGCAATCTTTTTTCTGGTCGCATTACTATCTCCTTTAAATAGTTGGGACTTCCCGAAGATCAATCTTTACTCCAGGCCCCATGGTAGAAGTAAGAGCTATCGACTCAATATATTGCCCTTTGGCAGCCGAGGGTTTCGCTTTTAAAATTGCATTCAGTAGCGCACGAAGATTTTCGGCAATCGCATTGGTTCCAAATGAGAGTTTTCCAACCAGATTGTTAATCACTCCATGCTTATCAAATTTAAACTCGACTTTTCCCTTTTTAATCTCTTTTACCGCATTAGCGACGTCTGCTGCTACCGTTCCGGCCTTGGGAGTTGGCATCAAACCTCTGGGACCCAATACTTTACCTAGCTTACCCACGTCGCGCATCATATCAGGAGTCGAAATGACAACGTCAAAATCGGTCCATCCTCCCTCTACTTTTTGGAGAAGTTCTTCATTGCCTGCGTAATCTGCGCCAGCAGTGATTGCCTCTTGCACTTTGTCTCCTTTGGCAAAGACGAGAACGCGGCTTTTTTTCCCCGTGCCATGAGGCAATGTTACAGTTCCTCTCACTTGCAATTCCGATTTTTTCGGATCGATCCCCATTTTGATTGCCACGTCGATCGACTGGTCAAACTTAACAGGAGGACACTTTTTTAAGATTTCCACCGCCTCTTCAATCGAATAGCGCTTTTGCGTATCGACGGCGTCTTTGATTTTTTCCATTCTCTTGCTCATCACGCCCCCTTCACTTCTATACCCATCGAACGAGCCGTTCCTCTTACCATTTGCATTGCAGCTTGCAACGTTCGAACGCCTAGATCGGGGAGTTTTCTTTTTGCGATTTTTTCCACTTGCTCTTCCGATAATGTGCCGGCTTTATCTTTGTTTGGATTGGAAGAACCTTTTTCAATTCCCATCTCTTTCAAAATCAATCGAGAGACTGGAGGCTGCTTTGTGATAAATGTATAACTTTTGTCTTGATATACAGTAATCTCTACAGGAAGCTCATCCCCTGCCTGATCTTGTGTTTTTGCATTAAAATCCTTGCAAAAACCCATGATATTGAGACCCGCGCTTCCTAGAGCAGGACCAATAGGTGGAGCTGGCGTCGCTTTTCCTGCAGAAATCTGCAGTTTAATCACTTTCACTACTTTCTTGCTGATTGTTGCCATGCGATTATCCTTCTATGCGCGAATGCACTCAAAGATTTTACTAATGTTAGAAGTGGGCACATTATACCGATAATGCCATTTTAGAAATAGCATTTTCCTATCGGTTTAGACTTCCCCCTCCGAAACTTCTTCGACTTGCCAAAATTCAAGGTCATCGACACGGGTATCGCGTCCAAAAATCGAGACCATGACGCTTAAACGCCCTTTATCGTGAAAAACTTCTGAAATTGTACCAATAAAATTTATAAACACACCGTCGGTGATCTTGACCTTATCGCCAATTCCAAATTTATGTTTTTGAGTAACCCCTCCTCGCTTTTTGTCTTCGAGATCGCGCAAAATGCCGGCTACTTCATCGTCGCTAAGAGAGGTAGGCTTCTCCCCCCCAAGAAAGTCGATGACCCCAGGGGTTCCTTTCACATACTGCCACGACTCGTCGTTTAGGGTCATTTTCAGTAGGACATACCCAGGCCAAATGCGCTTTTCCGATACCTTTTGCTCTCCTTTTTTCACTTCCATCACGTTTTCGGTTGGAAGAAGGATCTCTTCAATTAAATCGGACATCCCAGCGGAAGCGCGGTACTCCTCTAACGATTTCTTTACTTTCTTCTCTTGTGAAGTAAAGACTTGAACTACATACCACTTACTACTTCTCATGCGGTCTCATACTTTTTTTTAAATTTACCCAATCAAACTGACTAAGTAGCGCAGCAAATGAAGAAAATTTTGCATAATGAGATCGACAAAATAGATAAAGAGACCAAAAATAAAGGTACTAATTACTACCGCTTTGGTATAAACCTTTAATTCTTCCTTGCTCGTCCATTCTACCGCTTTCAGCTCTTGCTTTATTTCGCCTACAAACTCAACAGCCTTTTTTTTAGAAAGAGCGTCGTTCCCTTCGCGCTTTACTTCCATTTTACTTACTACCCTTGAATCTGCCTGATGCATTTAAACCCAACGATAAATAATTTTAGTATCTGCGAGTGCGGAGGGATTCGAACCCCCGACCGGCGACTTTGGAGATCGCTGCTCTACCAGCTGAGCTACACACCCGTTAAGTCGAAACTCTCGCCTGAGGCGAGAGTTTCGCATTTTTTTACTCGAGGATTTTCGAAATAGTACCAGCTCCAATCGTTTTTCCACCTTCGCGGATAGCAAAGCGCATACCCTCTTCCATCGCAATGGGTGAAATCAATTCAGCAGTAATTTCAACGTTATCCCCTGGCATCACCATCTCTGTTCCCTCAGGGAGAGTGACTGTTCCCGTCACGTCTGTCGTGCGGAAATAAAACTGTGGTCGATACCCCGAGAAGAAAGGTTTATGTCGGCCCCACTCCTCTTTTGTCAAGACGTAAATTGCGCCTTTAAATTTTTTGTGTGGAGTCACCGATTTGGGAGCGCATAAGACCATCCCCCTTTCGATGTCTTTCTTTTCCAAACCACGAAGGAGAATCCCGACGTTCTCTCCTGCCTGAGCCTCGTCAAGAGTTTTATTGAACATCTCAAGACCTGTGGCTACTGTTTCTCTTGTCTCTCTTAATCCGACGAGTTCCAATTTGTCGTTGAGTCGAACTACGCCACGCTCAACGCGCCCTGTGGCTACAGTTCCGCGGCCCGGAATAGAGAAGACGTCTTCTACGGGCATCAAGAAAGGTTTCTCCACATCGCGCTTGGGTGTGGGAATCTCTTTATCGACGACCTTGATGAGCTCTCTGATCGAGTCGACATATTTTGGGTCTCCTTCAAGAGCTTTGAGAGCTGATCCTTTGACGATCGGGACATTTTTGTACCCTTTGGATTCAAGCAACTCCTGAACTTCCACTTCGACGAGATCGATGAGTTCTTTATCTTGCTCTCCTATGAGATCGACTTTATTCAAGAAAACCACGATAGAAGGGACGCCCACTTGACGAGCAAGCAAGATATGCTCTCTTGTCTGGGGCATGGCGCCATCTGTTGCAGCTACGACGAGGATAGCTCCGTCCATCTGCGCAGCACCTGTAATCATGTTCTTGACATAGTCGGCGTGGCCTGGGCAGTCGACGTGTGCATAATGGCGCGCGTCCGTCTCATATTCCACGTGACTGGTATTAATAGTAATCCCTCGTTGCTTCTCCTCAGGAGTATTATCAATTGAGTAGTAATCTCTAAATTTAGCTTTTCCCTGCTCTGCTAGGACCTTGGTGATCGCAGCAGTAAGCGTTGTTTTGCCATGGTCGACGTGCCCAATCGTCCCAATGTTTACGTGGGGCTTCGTCCTTTGAAACGCTTCTTTAGCCATTGTTCATCCTCCGATAGGCTTTTGTTTAGTTATATAAAATGCCACCTCTTTATTAGGCGATTGGCCTGCCATATTTTGCCCAGAATAGGAATTGAACCTACGACCGCTTGCTTACCATGCAAGTGCTCTGCCACTGAGCTATCTGGGCGGCTTCGCGCAAGCTAGGTGAGGTTTTCTCCATTTTGAAAGCTGATAATATTAAGCTTCTCTGAAAAAATAATCAACACCCTTTAAAATGCCTATCTGTGGCGATAGACAATCCTTGCTTTGGTAAGGTCATAAGGGGACATTTCGACGGTTACCTTATCCCCTACGAGAACGCGGATATTTCGGACCCGCATTTTCCCCGAAAGGTGGGCAATGACCGTCATTCCATTTGCTAAAGTCACGCGGAAATTCATATTAGGAAGTAGTTCCTCAACTGTACCTTCAAGCTGTAATGTATCTTCTTTTACCATGAAATATTGTTGCCCAATCTATATAAACCAAGGAAAAGTATAGAGTCCCCCCTCCCATTGTTGTCAAGCAAGTAAGCGGAAGGGCTTCGAAACCATGATAGTTGAGAAAAGGAACTTTAGAACTACGTTTCCATTAAACTTTAAAAATCTTTATCAAGTTTGCATTAAAGTATTGAGGTGAGTATTATTTCTTGGAAAAGGAGAAAAAAGTGACTGCGAAGGTTCAAGGCGATTGTTGCGATTGCTTCTACCAAGGATGGGAAATAGCGCAAGGAACAGTTGACACAGCCCTCTCGGCTGTCTCCTGGGGTGGTAGAAAAATAAAAGCATGTGCTCTATGGACAGGTCGGGGAACGGCTAATTATTTCACTAGCGATCGTTACGCCCCACAAAAAACCGCGGGCTATATCAAATCGAATTGGAAATATATTTTGGCTTCAGTAGCTGCCTGGGGAGTCGTTCTCACTCTGGCAGGAGCTCTTTACGGATTTAAGGCAGTAGCTCTCCCCCTTGTGATTGGGGGTACCTGTGGATTAGGCGGAGGTGTCGTAGTTGCTGCTATTGTAGTGGTTTTGATGCGCCCTTCAAAAAAAACATAGAAATTACACCTCGCTTTGGGGAGCTATTTCAGCTCTCATGGATAAGCTCGACCCCCATGGCACCCGCCCTATCGTCATAGCCATTGCCACGACTGTGATGCTTGCAGCCTGCGTGATCTTCCCCTATCTCCTTGCCTTTATAGTAGGTCTTGTGATTGGTAATCATGTCATGACCAACATCCTTCTTTACCAAAACACGCGTATCCCCGATCTCGAAAAAAAGCTCGAAGAAGCACGCGTCGTTTTCGAGAAGATCCAGAATAAACTCGTCCGAGATATACGTCTGGAAAGAAAATATAGAGATGAGATCAAAACAGGGCCCTACCTAGAAAAAATCGACAAGCTAAAAGACATTTTAGAATCGATTTCCAATGACCTCTCCTATGTTCAAAAAGAAGAGTTTTACAGCAATATTAGAATAAAACCTTTACCCGAAGATCCAACACTTAAAGATGTTAAAAAACAGGTGGATCGTCTTATCGATCGGCTCGATGAATTAAATGAAGCATTCGCGCCCTTTCAAAAAGGAGAGGGGAAAGAGTGATGCCCTCTTTCGAAGAAAAACAGCAAGCAATCAAAGCCTCCTTTTCTTCGACCCTCTCACAAGAAGAAATCTATAAGAAGATCATGGAATGGCGCAAACACCTTCCCCTTTTCCGCGAAGAGTGGAAAGTGGAAAACAAGCGCGTCACGGGATGTCAAAGCATTCTTTACCTTCATACAGAAACTAGAGAGGGGCGCCTCATTTTCTACGCCTCTTCCGATGCGCTTATTTCGGCAGGGCTCGCTTCATTGCTTATTTACCTCTATAGTGGGGAAACAGCGGAGGTGGTTTTAATGCAGCCTCCCCTTTTTTTTGAAGAATGCAAAATCTCAGAAAGTCTTACAGTGGGCAGAGCCAATGGATTTGCTAGTCTCTATCTGAGGATGAAACAAGAGGCTTTGAGTTATCTCTCTCTTCCCTCGTCCTAACGGATTTTTTGGAAGATCTCGACTCCAAACACGAGTAAAGAATACGCCATCACACACAAAATTCCTTTCTTGCCCCCTGGAATGTAGATTTCTGAGACGTAATTTTTTCTATAGCGACCTATCCAGAGCATTAATGCAGGGATAAGCCCATTGAGTAGGGCGTCGCCAATGCCACCGGATGCATCCAACGTTGCCAGGAAGACTCTTTCCATCGTCGTTGAAAAAAATAGAGTTGGTACTGCGATGAGTAGGCCCAAGGAGATATTACCCCAGCCGGTCTTTTTGATTTTGAGGCCATCGGCCAAAAAATCGTAGAGTCCAAGAGAGATTCCCAAAAAAGAGGTTATGAGAGCAAAGAAAGCGAAAAACTCGGCAAAAGAACCGACCCAGGGATTATCGATTGCTACTTTCAGAAATTCTGTGGCAGGTTTCCCTTGTGCGAGAGCCGCTGCTAGCCCCCAATCGCCATCGACCAGTACTGTCCCTAAAACCAACCATTGCCAGATGAGATAAAAGACGAAAGCGAGCGTCGTCCCTGCAATAATGGAGAATTTAAGAGCTTTCACATCTCTTTTGAGATAGATAGTTATACTAGGGACGATCGTTTGAAAACTAAAGATGGTGAGAAGGAGCGGTGCTGCTGCCAAAATGGGAGTCCAATTACTCCTCAAAAGATTGAACCAGTTGACATACGAAGCACCCGCTCCAATCAACATTACATAGGCTATAATGAGCCCAAACATCAAAATGGTGTTCACGCGGCTGATGATCACGCTGCCGAGCGGAATAATACTTCCAAAGATCACAATAAAAAGAAGATAAGAAATTAGGGTATTGGGCTTAATGCCAAAGATCTTAGCTAATCCCGCCTGAAAAAGTTCTCCGCCTCCTGCCGTATAAGCGACGAGCGATGCGTAGCAGATGAAGAGGTAGAGGATCCAAGCCGCCCCTTTTCCCAAAGGTCCTAAAAGGCGAGACGCCATCGTGACTATATGTGCGTCGCTCTCTTTCATCCACAAGTTGACTTCGAGTAAATAAAGAGCAGTCACCGTCATAAAGGCCCAACCAATGAGCATCATGACTATCGAAGGGAAAAACCCAATCGTACCCGTCGCAACAGGAAGAGCCAACATGCCGCCGCCGATACACGTCCCGGCGATCAGCATCGTTGCTCCTAAAACACTGCCTTTCTGTTGATACATAAATGGGGAAGATCTTATCCCCTAGAAAAAATAATGTCTTCAAGAAAGTTTGATGGGAGGAAACCTTTGAAGACACCCTCTAGGCTCTGATCATGGGTCTTACCGTCCCTTTGGCATCAATGACAAACGTTCCCATAAAATATTGTTCTGCATTAGGTTCTTTGGCCAAGGCGGATAACGCATTGAATTCCAATGGAACGGAAGGGTCCGCTATCCCCTCGCTTAAAAGCTTGAGGTGGTGTTCTTGGACCTGAGTTACAAACGGCACGGCAATGGAGATCACTTTAGAGAGTCTGATTTCAAAGGTATCGCCGAAAGACTTGTTATTCAAAAGATTCACATAGACCGCAGGAACATACGTATCGGTCAGTTGTTTTTTAGGGGTAAGCCCTACAGTTAGTTGTTGCCTGAGGCGATCTTTTGTTTCGACCGATAATCCCACAAAAGCTATGCGCATTGTTTC
>JBIOXR010000107.1:0-2670 GCA_044869735.1 Chlamydiales bacterium | reverse complement strand
GCTAAATGGGTCATCACTCCTTCTAATGTAAGGAACGGAAGGGAGAGAATCCCTTTTGCAAGAGCAAGAGCCTCTTCAGGACGAGCTCCTAACCGACTCATGCCCGTGTCGATATGGAGGTGCACTTTAATTTTTTTCCTAACTTTCTTGGCCTCTTTGTTAAGGGATTTGCAAAAAGCGAGATCCCCCACGCCTACTTCAAAAGGTCCTTGCAGCAGCTTGGAGATGTCATAGGGAGAGGCATTGATGACAAAAATCGGATCCGTGACGCCTCCAGCTTGAAGTTCTAGGGCTTCGTCGACATGAGCGACTCCAAAAATGTCGATACCACATCTTGGATAGAATTTGCTTAAGAAAAGAGCGTCCGTGCCGTAGGCGTTGGCTTTGAGCATTACCATAATTCTCGTCTTTTTCCCCACAAGAGAGCGGAGAAGGGCAATATTGGTTCGAAGGGAACTCAAGTTCACGATGAGCTGGTTTTCGCGCATCATATCGGCAAGAGCGAGTTTGATATTGTCGAGGCTTTCCAAACGAGTGCCTTTCAATAAGACGACATCATCGGGTTTGAGTTCTTTGCGCAAATGGAGGATCGCTTTTTCTTCTGTCGGTAGAAGAGAAACCTCAGTTTGTGGGCTGTCCATGGCCCGCAATAGAGGGGAAAAATCGTCTTTGCCAAATAAGATCAATTTTTCGACTGCATGGGTGCGGATATCTTGGGCAATTTGAGGGTAGTATTCCTCCATTTTCTCTTTATCTGTACGTAAACCACCAAAGAGAAAAATGGTTCTTTTTCCCTTGGGAAGATTTTTAAGTGCTTTGCTAACGCAGAAGGGATCGGCAGAGTAAACATCGCGTACAAACGTGGCTCCCTGCGGGGTAATCCACGTCTCTTTTTGCATCGATTCGGGAAGGTATTCCTTGAGAGTGGCAATGATATGGTGTTCGTCACAGCCGAGTAAAAAGGCTGCCTTCGCAGCAATATTGATGATCTCTAAGAAATATCTTTGAGAGAGTGAAAGGCGTTTGGTTAATGTTTTTCCACTGGGGAAGCGAAGAGTATAAGATTGATCCCCCTTATTTTTGAAAACAGCATGGGGTAAAGACGAGGTGAGTTTGTTCCAAAAATGGATAGTCCCTTTTACCTTCTCGAGGCGAGGAAGAAGATGGGGGTGGAAAGGGATAAGAAGAGAACCTTCCTTGGGCACCGATTTGCCGAGCATCATCATCTCTTCTGAGATATTTTTTAGGTTTTTCAGAGTGGGAAGATGGGTTTTGGCAATCTTAGTCAGAATGACGACATCGGGTCGGATCATGTTAGCTAAATTAACCATCTCTCCTTTATTGGAAATGCCCGCTTCGATCAATGCGATATTGGCGTTATGCTTTACCTCAAATAGGCTTAAGGGAACCCCAATCTGACTGTTGAAACTCCCTGGAGAGGCCGCCACTTTTTTCTGCCGCGAAAGGATGGCAAAAAGGAGGTCTTTGGTCAGTGTTTTTCCATAAGAACCACCAATGGCCACCATCGTCGCTTGCAGTGTTTTGCGGTAAGAAAGCGCAATTTCTTGCAAGGCGCGTAAAGGAGAAGCAACGCGCAAAAGAGTGAGAGAAGAAAGCGTTTTGCATTTGAAATCCTCTTTGACTAGAGCAAAAATAGCTCCCCGCTTAGAAGCCTCTTCGACAAACTGGTGCCCATCGACATGTTCTCCTTCGAGTGCTACAAAAAGGGCGGAGTGAGAGTGTACTCTACGGCTATCGATGACGATCTGATCGACGATGGGCGAAGAGACCTGGATCCCTCTCAATGCGTTATTAAATCCTGGCCAGGATGAAAGGTCGAATTTTTCCATGCTTCCCCTTTTGAAAGTACAGCATAAAAATCTTATAAGTAAGGATTTAATTCAATCGATTCATTACATACTTATATCCAAAAATCAAAAAGAGAAGAAGATAAGGAAGAAAAAGAACAAGAGGAGGTACGAGTTTAGCTTGAGCGAGGATGAGAGAAGCATTGAGAAGAGAAAAGAAAAGGAGGACTGCAATGATAGCAGCAGCGAAAGCGAGAAAAAAGGGGAAGCTGCGCGAAAAGCGGGAGACATAGGGGAGAGGAAGTAAAACAGCGAGGAAGCAAGAGAGAGGTGCGAGCAATTTATAGAAAAAAAGAGAAGAGAATTTGGCTTCTCTATGGGTCAGGTTTTTCCATTTAAACGTGGCTCCTTTACTTAGTGCTGTCAGGGAGAGTGCTTCGGGAGCAGTAGAGGTAAATTCATGGGGAGAAAATTTGAGGTCGGGGAAAAAGTAAGAGGCATATCTTCCCTCGAGGGCAAGTCCATCAGCACCATGTCGGACCAGATGATCGACATAGAATCCCTGAGGGATCGGAAAAAGAGTGAGTTTTTTTATTCTATAAAGTTCATCGGAGTTTTTTATCAGAAAAACATCGACAAAGGCTTTCTCCTGGGGATGGTAGGCATGAAACACCAAAAGTGCGCCTCCGGTGAGGGTGAGCTTTTGCACTTTTTCTTCGCTTTCGCCTTTTCTCTCTTTTTCGTGGAAGTAGCGCTCTTCAAAGAGTTGGATTTTAGCAAGAGACTGAGGAGCAATATATTGAGTGTTGATATAGAGAAAAATGGAGAGGGCAGCCGCAGCCCAAAGCAGGGGGGAAAAAAG
>JBIOXR010000106.1:0-9604 GCA_044869735.1 Chlamydiales bacterium | reverse complement strand
CTATAGAGAATTTCTTCTTCAAGTTTAAATTTTGTCCCTTTTTGTTCGAAAGAATATATTCTGTCTTTTCCAGAGAAAATAGAATTATAGATTCTATGTTTCTTTTTATCTATTTTTACCATTTCTTTTTTCTCTTCGACTAATTTTTGAGAGTCTGCAAAAAGGGCCTGGCACAAGAGGTTTGAAATACTCTTAGCTACTTTTTCGTCATTATTTACATGACTTAAAATCTTATCGAAGACCATATCGGCTGAAATGGCATCTAATCCTTCTTTTTTATCTATAAGTGTTTTTCCATTCATTTCGAGTTTATCGATCCGTGTAAGATCTTTTGAACTGTCAAACCAAACATTAATAGTTTTATTTAAAGCAGCAGAACGGATTTTGCCTTCCGAATATTTTTTTGCATTTTTTTTTGGACGAAGAACTTGATCGAGCAATTTCCAATCAGGGGTAATTCCTCCGCCAACACTTGAACTACTCATATAATTACAAAAATAAAACTATATATGTAATTATATATAATTAACTAAATTAATTTATTTATTTTTTTTAATTAAATTGGATTTAAGGAGATTTTAAAGATGATCGCTGCTTCCCATCTCCATACCTTGAGGGAAATAGTGATGCCAACTTTGAGTAACTTTCGTAGCTGTAATGGGATCGCATAAAGTTTCAGGAGGGTAGGAGGGCTTCATGCGGGCGTCGATTAAAATAGGGAAAGAATAACAAAGATGATGGCGGAGGAGCTTGCTTTTAGCATGGATATCGGCGGCTGGCTCAAAACGGGTGAAGACTGTCCATAAAAAAGAGAGATTGGAATCTGTCGCACGTTGGAGATTATCGACAAGAATGATAAGAGGAAACGATTGCAAGCTCGTATTGTCGAGAAGAGAGGCAAAGTCTTGAAATTCGAGGTAAGAAGGGGCTTCTATTACAAGACATCCTGGCGAATACACTTTTGCTTTGCGCAAAGGGGAGGGGAGAAGGGCGTGAAATGTTTGGGGAAGATCGCGTACTTTTTCCCCCAATCCTAGCATGATGCCTCGAGAGCCTTTGTTGAGCTCCGGCCCCGTGTAGTCAAGGGTATCGAGGGAGAGATTAGAGAAAATAAATAGATCTGTTTCAGGATGCATTCTTTCTAATATGGTAGTGAGGACGCTTTTGAAGTCCTTGAGATCAACTTGTTGGTCGGTGACGAGGAGGAATTTGGTGAGTGATAGTTGTCCTTCTCCCAAAATGCGGAAAGCGGCGCTCATGCATTCGCGGTAGTAGCGCTCTTTTACAATGGCAGCGGAAAGAGAGTGAAATCCCGTCTCTCCGTAACTCCAAAGGGCTTTGATAGAAGGCATCACAAGAGGAAAAAGAGGCGAAAGGAGTTCTTGTAGGTAATCTCCTATATAGTAGTCTTCCTGTTTAGGTTTACCGACAACAGTGGCAGGATAAATGGCTCCTTTTCTATGGAAGATCTTTTTGCAATGGAAAAGGGGGAAGTCGTGCTGCAAGCTGTAATAGCCATAGTGATCGCCAAAAGGTCCTTCGGGATGGCGCACGGCTGGCAGCGCCTCTCCCAAAAGGGCAAATTCACATTCTGCCAAGAGGGGGTAGTGATTCAATGGCGATGAGGTCAAAGGAACTTTACTCCCTAATAAGAGAGAGGCCATAAGAAGCTCGGGCATATTTTCAGGCAATGGAGCTATCGCACTTAAAATAAGAGCTGGAGGACCTCCAATAAAGATGGAGACAGGTAGGGGTTGGTTCTTGGCTTCGGCTAAACTATAGTGGAAGCCCCCTCCCTTTTGGATCTGGAAGTGGAGTCCTGTCGTGTCACTGCTATAGCGTTGGATGCGGTACATTCCCAAATTAGAAGAACCGCCACCAGGAGGTTCAGTATAAACGAGGGGAAGGGTGATAAAATCTCCTCCATCTTGGGGCCAGCTTTTGAGTAATGGTAGTTGGCAAAGATCGTGGATAGCACACTCTTTGAGTGGGGCTTTAGAGACTCTCTTGGTTCCAATTTTGACGAGATCGCGTAGCAGATGTCTCTTTTTCCATAGAGTCGAAAGGGAAGGGGGGAATTTTTCGTGTGCTAGCTGGGTGAGTTCTTTAAGAAAGGCTTCAGGACGAGGGCCAAAGGCCTTCTCCACTCTTTTTTTTGTTCCGAAAAGGTTGGTAACAATGGGAAAGGAATAACCCTTCACGTTGTGGAAAAAAAGAGCAGGCCCCTCAGCTGCGATGACTCTCCGATGGATTTCGGCAATTTCAAGGCTAGGATCTACTTCGTGAAAGACATCGACAATCTCCTTCTCTTTCCTCAGATGAGAAATGTAGGTGCGAAGATTGCTGAAGGCCATTCGCTTATACTTTCTGGCCGGCGGCTCTTAACTCTTGAACGATAGTGTAAAGTCCCTTTTTGTCGATGGAACGGAGAGCCGATGCCGAAAGGCGAAGGGTGATAAAACGGTTTTCTTCCGCAAACCAGAGCTTCTTTTTCATGAGGTTGGGGATAAAGCGGCACTTGGTTTTGCCTGTTACTTTGAGACCAATGCCCTTTTTCTTTTTTGCGATACCACGCGTAGTATATTTAAAGCCTCGGGCCGGCTTCTTTCCTGTGACTTGGCACACTTTGCTCATGAGGGACTCCTTTAAAAAAGATGAAAGGAAAACTATAACTCATTGCACCTAATTTCTCAAGGTGGTATGAGACTTTCACTATGAAAATTCCTTTGCTCTTGGCTCTGACTCATCTTCAAGCGCTATTTAATAGTCTAGATCCTCATTCTATCTCCCAGAGTTTGGCCTTTTATGAACTCTATGGAGAGAGCAAAGAGGGGAAAGAGGCTTTGGCGCGCCTCGACTCTCTTTTGGGAGGGGACAAATTCTCTTTATCGGATCTCACCACCTCTTCAAAAGCAGGGATGGAAGGAATTTTTTCACTTGTCAATCCTCGAGGAGCTGCATCTAAAGGGACTTTGTCAAAAGAAGAGTTAACGCTATTGCAAAAGTTAGGTGCCCATCTAGCGAACCGCAAACTCAAGGGGTATTATGCCAACACGGAAGAAGAGGTGTTGGCTCTTCCTCCTGAAGAGATCGATTTAGCCCGAGGGCTGCTCCTTTCGCAGTATGGAAAGTGCACGGAAGAGGTGGTGTATTACGAGGCACTTATCGATCTCATGGCTCTTCAAGTCGAAGCCGACCTTCCTGATTCTCCCACTCCGGCCGAGAAGATCGCTACTCTCAATCGATTTGTCTTTGAAAAAATGAGATTTCGCTTTCCACCTCACTCTATTTATGCAAAAAATATCGATTTATACACCTTTCTTCCTGCTGTGCTCGATAACCATTTCGGGGTCTGCTTGGGAGTCACCACTCTCTATATTGCCTTGGCGCAACGCATAAATCTTCCTCTCGAAATTATTACTCCCCCGGGACATATCTTTGTCCGCTACCGCGATGAAAGGTGTTTGATCAATATTGAAACTACGGCGAGGGGAATCGATGTCCCTACCGAAAAATACCTTTCGATCAATACGTTTGCTTTACAACAAAGGAACTTGCGCGAGGTGATCGGATACACCTTTGTCAACCAAGCCTCGGTATTTTTGGATCAGGAAGACTTTCCCAAAACTGTCGAGACATATGAAAAGGCAAAGAAATATCTGCCCAACGACATTTTGCTCGATGAGCTTCTTGGATATGCTTATCTATTCATAGGAGAAATCGAAAAAGGAAAAGAGAGTTTAAATAGAGCTTTCCAAGGAGAAACTTACGGCGTAGTTGTACGTGAACCCAGAGGGGAAGATTATCTTAGTGAAAAGGCAGACGTTGAAGCTCTGAAAGCCGTATTTGCCTCTGTAGATGAAACGCGAGAATCGATTTTAAAGAAACAAGAAGAACTGCAAGAAGTTATTAAGCGATATCCTTCTTTTCGAGCTGCTTATGAGCAGTTAGGCGCCTCTTACTTGCAGCTCAATCGGAAAAAAGAGGCGCTCGAGTGTTTTCAACACTACCATGCCCTCGACTCTAACAACCCGACTATTGAGTACTATCTTTCCGTACTATATGGAATGCGGCAAGATTACTCTTCTTCCTGGCTTCATTTACAAAGAGCCGAAGAGATCACCTCCACTAAAGGATTTTCTCCTTCGGCTTTGAAAGAGCTGCGAAGGGCGCTTACTCAAAAATGTCCCGAAATAATTTCCTAAAAAAGGGAAGAGACATTTTAATAGGATCCTTAAAATGGAGAGGGCGTTATGCATGATCTTGATGCCGATTATTATCGCAACTACTCTTCGAGGCAGTATATGGGATCGATCGAGGTTATTAAGGAAATCTCCCTGAAAGGAGAAGAGACTTGCCTCGACATTGGATGTGGAGATGGGAGAATTACAGCAGAGATCTCCAAGCGACTCCCCCATGGCTCTATCCTCGGTATTGATCTCTCGCCCTCGATGATCCAACTTGCCCAAGCCTCTTTTCCTAAAGAGGACTATTCTAATTTAACTTTTACCCTTGGAAATATCGAAGAGGTTTCATTTCCTTCTAGTTTTGATTGCATCACCATGTTTCATGTCATGCATTGGGTGAGAAACCCATGGAAAGCGATCCGCAACATTGCCTCTTCACTTAAGAAAGGGGGAGAGCTTAACCTTCTTTTAGGTCCTAAAGAATCGCCTACGTGGGGTTATCTAGAAAAAGGAATGGAAGCTCCCGAATGGCAGCCTTACAAGGAGAAGACTCCGTTTCAATCCGTCCTATATTCTCATGAATATACAGAGCTCTTAAAAGAAGTAGGTTTAGAAGTCGAACGGTGTTTTCTCGAAAAAAGGCTCATGTACTACCGATCGATTAAAGAATGGGTAGAGTATGTGAGAGGGTGGATTGGATGCTACCTCCCTTTGGAATCTTCTTTGCGAGAATCGTTTTTGATTACATTGTCGAACTGCATTGGAAACTTTTCTCTAACTCCACCTGAGCTCGGATTAAATCTTCGCTTCATGTCTTTAACCTACAAATGCAGGAAGATCTAAGATGCAATACAATTTTTCCGAAACCGCTCAAACTGCAATTCAGCAAGCCTTTAGCCTTGCAGAGAAAAAGAAACATACAGAAGTAACTGAAAATCACTTGCTTTTGGTTTTTTTAGAAGATCCTCAGGGATATTTTAATCTGATCCTCGATGAGATCAAGGCCAATCCTGCAGACTTGATGGAAAATGTGGCCTCTACTCTCGATAGACTGCCGAGCTATTCCGGAAAAGCGGAACAACCACAAGTAGCTCGCAGCTTGCAGGAACGGATTCAAGAAGCCGACGTTTTTGCCAAGCAGTTTAAAGATTCTTTTATAAGCAGCGACCACTTCCTTCTTTCGTATTGGAAAGGAGGAGGGGAGCCATTTAGCTCTTGGAAGAAAAAAACAAAAATGAGCCTTTCTGAACTCCAGAAAGTGATTCAAAAAATGAGAGGAGAGAAACACATGGATTCACCCACGGCAGAGACGAATGTAAAGAGCCTCGAGAAATACTGTAAAAATCTCACGGCCTTTGCCAAGGAAGGGAAACTCGATCCGGTGATTGGAAGAGATGAAGAGATACGTCGAACAATGCAGGTTCTCTCTCGCAGAACAAAAAACAATCCCATGCTGATCGGCGAACCGGGGGTGGGAAAGACGGCCATAGTAGAGGGATTAGCTTTGCGAATCTTTGCAGGAGACGTCCCCGACTCTCTAAAAAATAAACAGCTCGTCGCTCTCGATATGGGGAGCTTAATAGCAGGAACAAAGTTTCGGGGCGAGTTTGAAGAGAGACTGAAAGGGATCTTGCAAGAGATTGAGGCAAGTGAGGGTGCGATCATTTTATTCATCGACGAGGTACATACTCTTGTAGGAGCAGGAGCTGCCGAAGGAGCGATGGATGCGGCTAATCTCTTAAAGCCTGCCCTTGCGCGAGGTACCCTCCATTGCATTGGAGCTACGACTCTTAATGAGTATCAAAAACATATTGAAAAGGATCCCGCATTAGAAAGACGGTTTCAGCCGGTGTTGATCACCGAACCGTCTGTCGAAGATTCTATCGCCATTTTAAGAGGCCTTCGCGAACGGTATGAGATCTTCCATGGCGTTCGCATCACTGAGGGTGCCATTTATGCAGCGGTAACTCTCTCCGAACGCTATATCACCGATCGCTTCCTTCCCGACAAAGCCATCGATCTCATCGATGAGGCGGCTAGTTTGATTCGGATGCAACTCGGCTCTCGCCCGCTACCGATTGACCGCAAGGAGAGAGAACTCTCAACGCTCATCGTCAAACAAGAGGCATTGAAAAGAGAGAATACTCCTGCTGCCAAAGAAGAAATGGATCATCTCGAGAAGCAAATACAATCCATTAAAGAAGAGCTTACTGTCTTAAAACAGCGGTGGGAAACAGAAAAAAAAGCACTCCAATCGGTCAGAGAGAAAAAAGATAAAATCGAAAAACTCCGTTTTCAAGAGGAAGAAGCAGAGCGGGTTTCTGATTACAACCGAGTAGCAGAGCTCCGCTATAGCCAGATTCCTGCCCTCGAAAAAGAAATTAAGGATGCCGAAGCGACATTAGCTAGCAAAGAAAACCGCCTTTTGCAGGAAGAGGTCGACGAATACCTCGTAGCAGAGATCGTCGCCAAATGGACAGGCATTCCAGTACAAAAAATGTTGCGAGGAGAAGCTGATAAACTTCTCCATCTAGAAGAGGCTTTAAGTAAAAGAGTGGTGGGACAGCCCTTTGCGGTTAAAGCGGTAGCTTCTGCTATCCAGATCTCGCGCGCTGGCCTAGCCGATCCTCAGCGCCCCATGGGTGTTTTCCTTTTTCTTGGACCGACGGGAGTGGGTAAAACAGAGTTGGCTAAAGCTCTAGCAGAAGAACTTTTCAATCGCGAAGAGGCCATCATCCGCCTCGATATGTCTGAGTACATGGAAAAACATACCGTGTCAAAACTCATAGGCTCACCACCGGGGTATGTGGGCTATGAAGAAGGTGGCCAACTCTCAGAAGCTATCCGAAGGCATCCCTATTCAGTTGTCCTCCTCGACGAAATAGAGAAGGCGCATCCCGATGTGTTTAACATTTTGCTTCAAATTTTCGACGAGGGGCGCCTTACCGATAGCAAGGGGAGAAAAGTCAATTGCAAAAACTGCCTTTTCATCATGACCTCGAACATAGGTTCCGAACTCTTGATAGGAGCGATCGAAAAGCATAAGGGAAAACTAACCAAAGAGGAAATTTTAACCACGGTAGAACCGGCGTTAAAACACTATTTTCGCCCCGAGTTTATCAATAGACTCGATGAAATTCTCCCTTTCTTGCCTCTACGCGAAGAAGATATGGAAAAAATCGTCGAAATTCAGATGAAGAGGGTGGCAGAACGTCTCTCTGATAAACACATCACCTTATTCTGGGAAGAAGATCTCCTTCAACACTTAGCAAAAGAGGGATATGACCCTGCCTTTGGCGCTCGCCCTTTAAAAAGGCTCATTCAACACGAAGTGGTCGCTCCCCTCTCCTCTTCTGTGTTGGAAGGGACTATCCCGGGTGGTTCGGTCATCGATCTTTCCTATAAAGATAACAAAGTTAAGTTCTCCATAAAACAACACAAATAAATTATGACCCATTTCAATTCACAAATTGCAACATCGATTGTCAATCTTTGCGCGGCAGAAAACATCCCTGTCAAACCAAAAAATAGTGTGTTTTTAGCACCGAACCACTCCTCTCTCGAGAGGATCGCAGGCATCCTCCTCAATGGAAAGTATTGCCCTCTGTTACCTAATTGTACCGATTGCTCGAGAAAATTTTCTGTTGTACCCTATGCTCTTCCTCCTCTTTTTAGTCATCCCCATTCTCTGGTGGCCCCTTTTTTAAAAAAACAGGCTAAGTATGGGGGAAAATATTGTAACTTCCATGGATTTCGTTTTACGATTCTCTCTCATAAAGAGGAATATTCTGAAGAATTAGACCACCTTGTAAAGGAAATAAGTAAATTTCAAAAACAAATCGTCTTATTTACAGACTCCATTACTCGTGAGCCTGAAGTTGAAAAAAAAGTATCGGACGGAAAAGAGATTTTGCTTTTTGGAGTACAGAGCACCATTTTTGGAAATCTCACCTTTCTTCTAAAGGGAATCGAATTTTTTACAGTAGAGAACCAAGAAGAAATCAATCAGTTTAAATTTGATCTTCTCAGTTCATACTTCACTTTTCCTTTATTGCCGCTCTATCGAGAGGGGTTACAAAAAATCGAGAGTCAACACCATCTCCCGCTTAATGTAAAGGTTCTTGCAAGAGCGATTAACGCTTTAATACCACAACTACAAATAAAATACAAAATACGCAAGGCTCAAATTGAAAGTTTTAACTCTAACGAGAAAAACCAAGTGTGGAAAGAGCTGTTTGTTGCGTTGTATCACTTATTAGCAAAAGAGGCGTCTCTCTCATCAACAGTAAAAGATATGATTGAAAAATCTATCCTCACTTCTCATCACCCCGTTCAATTTACAATTTGCATGAATAAATTTGCAGAGACCCATGTTTTTCCTAATATAGTCGATAACATTATGAATATACTTAGGGAACATCCAAAAAAGTCAGAATATATTTTATTTTTTTCTGAGGCGCTTATTGAATCAGTAACACCACTACTCTGCGATGAGCTAAAAAGTTTAAGACAAAGAAAAGCCGCAACAAATGTTGCGGCTTTCCTAATTAAAAATAGTTCCTGAGATTAAGATCGATTGCGTGATTCACCAAAATATTCGGCCCATCGAGAAAGCGGTATTCCAAAGAGGCTTCCATGGTGGGAGTGAATTGAAAAGCTATACCAGCAATGACTTGGCCTACCAAGCCATCGTTACGCTCTTTTAAATCACCGACATTGAAGTTATTTATGGTTGATGTAAAAGAAAAGTGGTTATTATTCCATATTCCACCTAATCCTCCTCCAACATAAGGAATAAAAGAAGTCGCTACAGGGATTACAAAAATTCCATTTGTTATAAGGGTAATACTATTGAAATCGCCGCGTACATTGAAAGGAAAGGAAAAAATCTGTTCTCCATTACTAAAAAATATTTCGCCGGAGTCATCGATGTCATTTCTTCGATATGCGGCTTCTAATTCTAAGCGGAAACAGCGAGAGAAGCGGTACCCAATGGTTCCACCGATAAGATATCCGGGATTGATATCAAGGCTCTCTTCCTCTTTGGAATCGCTGATAAAGTTAACTCCACCAAATCCATGGATGTAAAGGTTATAAAGAGAGAATGGTTCTGTAAAAACAGTGCTGGCAGTAGCTAGAGAAAGCAAAAGAAAAAGCTTTTTCATTGTCACTCCTGTTTGGAATTCATTTTTTCTTTAAAATCTAAATCACATGAAATTAAGCTGCAACGCTTAACTTTGGAGGGAGGTTTGAATAAGCTGGCGAAGATGAGTGCGTAATTGAGGATCTTTTAGTTTTCCCTCTTCATCAAAGGCAAGCGTTGCTTGAGGAAGAGAAAAACTAGGCGTTAGAGTTGTGGCTTGGATTGTATCTAAAATGGTGCGTAGATGAAGGAGCCCTCGAGCTCCTCCCCCTTT
>JBIOXR010000105.1:0-31175 GCA_044869735.1 Chlamydiales bacterium | reverse complement strand
GCAATTGGATGGTCGTCTTCAAACAACTCATGGGATTTTTAATGATGGGAACCGTGGTGTGGCTTGTATGGGTCTTTTCGGCTGTGAGCGACAATGCGGCCCTGTTTGCCCTATTAGGGACACTAGTCTTCTGTGCATTTGGCGGATGGCTCTTTGGCAAATTTGCGACTCCTATCCGAAAGAAAAGCACCCGCCTCCTTGCTACTGCTGTAGCTTTGGGGATCATCCTCTTAGGAGGATTCTTCGCTGTGCAAGTGGCCAATCAACATAAAGTGAAAGAGGGAGCAGCCACTGAGTGGGTGCACGAGACGGGATGGGAAGTCTATTCTCCCGAAAGAGTGGCTGAATTGCAAGCTCAAGGCACTCCTGTGTTTGTCGATTTCACGGCAAAGTGGTGCTTGATCTGCCAAGCCAATAAACTGGTATTACATAAAGAGGATGTGGAAACTGCTTTCAAAGAAGCCGGCGTTGTAAAAATGGTCGCCGACTGGACAAAGAAAGACGCTATAATTACTCAAGAGCTCGAAAAGATGGGACGCAGCGGCGTGCCTCTCTATCTCCTTTATCCTGGAAAACCTGAGGCGTCACCTGCGATCTTGCCCCAAACCCTCACTTCTGCCATTGTAATCGATCAGATCCATCAATTGCCCTCTTCGCATGTACATTGATTCTCATGCTCACCTTACCCTCCTTCCAGAAGAAGATCTCGAAGGAGTGATTCAAAGAGCAAAAGAGGCTAAGGTGGAAGCGATCGTCAATGTCTGTACCACGTTGGATGAATGGGAAAGGGGAAAGACTCTCACTTTCCACCATCCTTTCATTTTCCAAGCAGCTTCCACCACGCCTCACGATGTCGATAAACTGGGAGAAAAAGAGTGGGAGGGGATGGTAGAGGCCGCTGAAAGTGGCACTTTAGTAGCCATAGGCGAAACTGGGCTGGATTACGCTTCCCCTTATTCTTCAAAAGAGAAACAGCACCTCTTTCTCCATCGCTACCTAGGGCTTGCCAAAAAGTTGAACCTTCCTGTGATTCTCCATTGCCGCGATGCATTTGACGATCTCTTTTCTATCTTAGATGAATATACATTAAAAGGTGTTCTTCACTGTTTCACTGGCTCTTTTAAGGACGTCGAAAAAGCAACGGAAAGGGGCTATTATCTCTCTTTTAGCGGCATTGTTACATTCAAAAATGCCGTTCTTCTTCGTGAAGTTGCAAACCAAGTCCCAGTCGAAAATCTCCTTATCGAAACCGATACTCCCTATCTAGCCCCACAATCAAAAAGAGGGAAAAGAAATGAACCCTCTTTCCTCCCAGAAACAGCGGCTGTTATCGCCGAAGCAAAAGGTCTATCCCTCGAGACCTTAGCCTCTACCACCACAGCCAATGCCCGCCGTTTATTTCAAATGCCTAAATAATTTTGTTGTCAAAGCGGAAGGCTCTTGATAGAGTTTGACCCATGTCGACAACTCCATCGCGCGAAAAGCCCTTTGCAAGCGACACGTCGTTTAAAATCCCCAAGCCTTTTATCTTTCGACGCCTTCACTCCTTGATGGGTCTCTGGCTTGCTCTTTACCTTTTTCAACATCTCTTGATCAACAGTCGTGCTGCATTTTTCTTCCAAGACGATGGAAGTGGTTATATCAAGATGGTCAATCAAATCCATAATCTGCCTTACCTTCGAGTGATCGAAATCGTATTTTTAGGATTGCCATTTTTAATTCACATGGGATGGGGAATAGTGTATTTAAAAACCGGGAAATCCAACAGCATGCGCACGGATGGGAAAAATCCAGCTCTTCCGCAGTACGTCAGAAATAGAGCTTATACCTGGCAGAGAATTACCTCTTGGGTGTTACTAGTTGGAGTGATTGCCCATGTCATTCATATGCGTTTTGTCGATACCCCTCATTTGAGTTATAGAGGAAATGAGAGGAGCTATGCCGTAAAGCTGCAGAGCGACAATGCCCTCATCGGGATAGCAAAAAAACTGCACGCTACTCTTTATACAGAAAGTGAATTAGGAGAGAAAAAAAGAGATCTTGAGAACAAGCAAGCGGAACTATCTAAAACCGAAGCTAAGAATAAAGAGTATTTCGAATTGCAAGAAGAAATAGAGGAAGATGAAGAGTGGCTTGCCAATGCAACGAAGAGAAAATTAAAACCCGGCGAAATCATCGCAGACACTCCCAGCGCAGGGGTAGCCTTCCTTCTCATTGTGAGGGAAACGTTTAAAAGCCCTCTCATGGTTGTGCTCTATTCTTTATTTGTCGTTGCCGCTGCCTACCATGGTTACAACGGTTTGTGGACGTTTTTAATTACATGGGGTGTAACTCTTACCCGCAATTCCCAATCTTTTATGAGAAAGGTAGCTAAGGGATTGATTCTCCTAGTCACCCTTATGGGATTACTTGCTATCTGGGGCACTTATTACTCGGTGGAATGGCAAAAAGCAAAATATGGCGAGAGAAACTAGAGAAGCGATTGTTGTAGGGGGAGGTTTAGCGGGTCTTTCCTGCACGATGCGTTTGGCAGAAAAAAATGTGCGGGTAAAACTCATTTCTCTCACGCGAGTTAAAAGATCCCATTCCGTATGCGCTCAGGGGGGAATAAACGCTGCTGTAAATGTTTATGGGGAAGACGATTCCCCTGTTATCCATGCCTACGACACGATCAAAGGAGGCGATTTCCTCGCAAATCAACCTCCTGTAGTGGAGATGTGTTTTGCGGCCCCCTCCATTATCGATATGTTCGATCGGTGTGGCTGCCCCTTCAATCGTACCCCGAGGGGGAATATCGATGTCCGCCGCTTTGGGGGTACGCTTTATCATCGCACGGTGTTTTGCGGAGCTTCGACGGGACAGCAACTGCTCTATACTCTCGATGAGCAAGTGCGTAGGTTTGAAGCGAAAGGACGGGTTGAAAAATTTGAAAACCATGAATTTTTGCGCCTTGCTCTTGATTCCCAAGGAAGAGCAAGGGGAATTGTTCTTCTCAATCTCTTTAATCTTAAGCTCGAGATCCTCAAAGCCGACGTGATTATCTTTGCTACTGGAGGTCCAGGGTTAATTTTCAAAAAATCGACCAACTCTACTTTCTGCACGGGAGCAGCAAATGGAAGGCTTTTTATGCAAGGGATGCGCTATGCCAACGGCGAGTTCATTCAAGTGCATCCAACTTCTATTCCTGGCATTGACAAAATGCGCCTCATCTCAGAATCGGTGCGGGGAGAAGGAGGTAGGGTCTGGGTTTGGGGAGATTCGAGCAAAACAATTCTCAATTCAAAAGGAGAGCCCATTCCCTGCGGCATCACAGGAGAGAGGTGGTATTTTCTCGAAGAGCTCTATCCCGGTTATGGAAATCTGGTGGCGCGAGATGTAGGTTCGCGAGAGATCATGCGCGTGTGCCAGATGGGAATGGGAGTCGATGGAAAAAATGCCGTCTATCTCGACGTTACCCATCTCCCGCCAGAAACATTGCATAAGCTCGATTCGGTGCTCGATATCTACAAAAAGTTTACTGGAGAAGATCCCCGAAAAGTCTCCATGAAAATTTTCCCTGGGGTCCACTATTCGATGGGGGGTGCCTGGGTGGATTGGCCAGCAGCCGATGATGTCGACCGAGCCTCTCGTTTTCGCCAAATGACCAATATACCCGGCTGTTTCAATGTAGGTGAATCGGACTACCAGTATCATGGAGCAAATCGCTTGGGTGCTAATGCGATGCTCGCTTGCATTTTTGGGGGCATAGTCGCGGGTGAAGAGGGGTCCCGTTATCTCGATTCTTTCTCCTTTCCGCCACCAACAGAAACGATTTTCCAAGAAGCTGTGCAAGAAGAAGAGAGGAGAAAGGGAGAGCTCTTTGCCCAAGAAGGAAGTGAAAATGTCTTTCTGCTACATGAAGAATTAGGCGCTTGGCTCATACACAATGTAACGGTGCTTCGCAATAACAAAGATTTGCAAGAGACAGTAAACAAAATTAAAGAGATAAGAGAGCGATATCGCCATATCTCCCTTTCAGACAAAGGACAGTTCGCCAATCAGGTATTTCAATTTGCCCATCAATTTAAAGCAATGCTCGAGATCGCTCTTGCCATCACTTTATCGGCTCTCTATCGCAATGAAAGTAGAGGAGCCCACTACAAAAAAGAATTTCCCTTGAGAGATGATGAGAACTGGTTGAAGACTACGGTTGCTAGCTACCGTTCGGAAGAACCTGAGATTACCTATGAGAAAGTCGATCTACGCCATCTCGATCCCGAGCCGCGCGACTACGTCGTCGCAAAGAAAGTTAAGCCTACTTTAAAAAATATCCCAGTTAATCTATCTACACATATTTGAACCTATCCTACTATAGTTGATTCAGGTCAAAATGTTCCTTTTCAATCTGAATCAACTATAATCGAAACTAATGATTTTTGATGGGTTTTTTCACATATTTTGACGCCGCTTCGCAGGACATACTTGAATAAGTAGGCCAAGAAGCGGCGTCAAAAGAGGTGAAAAAAGGTGCAAAAAGCGTTATTTTCGATTAGTAGGATAGGTTCATGGAACAGAAGTTTATTCTGAAAATTTGGAGAGGGTCTCCCGGGAAGCAATACTGGGAAGAGTTCGAGCTCCCTTTGCGCGAAGGAGAGAATGTAATTTCAGCCCTCATAGAGATTCAGAAATTCTGTAAGAACGCGAAAGGAGAAATCGTTACCCCAGTGGCCTTTGAAGCAGGCTGCTTAGAAGAGGTATGCGGCTCCTGTTCCATGCTCATCAATGGATTTCCCCGCCAAGCGTGTACAGCCATTATAGAAAACTATTTAAAAAAGGGATGCCGCACTATCACACTGGCTCCTTTTACTAAATTTCCTTTAGTGCGAGACCTCATTGTCGATCGTTCGGTCATGTTTGAGGGATTAAAAAAAGTCCATGCCTGGATCGACACAGAAGGATCGTCTACTCAAGGAGGTGGCCCGCCCGTCACTCCGGCCAAGCAAGAGATCATGGCTTCTCTGGCAACCTGTATGACTTGTGGCTGCTGTTCCGAAGCCTGTCCTCAAATTAATGAAAAATCTCCGTTTATAGGCCCTGCCGTCATTTCCCAGGCCCGCTTATTTAGTATCCACCCCACAGGTAGGCTCCAAAAAAGGGAGCGGTTGCGGCCGTTGATGGAAAAAGGGGGAATTAGCGATTGCGGGAATGCGCAGAATTGCGTCGAAGTCTGTCCCAAAAATATTCCCCTTACTGATAGTATTGCTGTTATAGGACGAGATGTTACATTACAGGCATTTAGAGATTTTCTTACCCTTCACGAAAAGGAATAGACTTTTCCTTCTTTTCTTTATCCTATGTCTCAAGCTCTGTTTTTCTGTTCTACTCATCTCCTTTGGAGGTTTTGGCCTCTCTCCCGATGAAGCCCAATATTGGACCTGGAGTAAAGCTCTCGATCTTGGCTACTATAGCAAACCCCCTGCTGTTGCTTGGCAAATTGCTTTAACTACCTCGATTTTTGGCGATTCTGCTCTTGGAATTCGCATGGGAGCCCTTCTCCTTAGTTTTTGCCTTCCCTTAGCTGTGTTCCGCCTCGTAAGAGGAGGGGGTGGATCTTCACATGTCGCTTTTCTAGCTGCCATTTGCACAGCACTTTCTCCTTTTGGGATATTCTATTCTTTTCCCGCCACGACCGATTTAGGGATGATACTTTTCCTCACCCTTGCCATGGATGCAGTGATTAGAGGACCTCATTATCTTTTGGTGGGGGCTTATGTCCTTGTAGCCGCCCTTTATAAATGGACTGCTTTTGCCTTATGGCCTTTCGTATTTCTCTTTGCTTGTTTTTATCCTCATCTACGCAAAAAAGAGTTAGGAGCGGGGATTGCCCTCTCTCTCTTGGCTCTTATTCCTTCTGTTGTGTGGAACTTCGAGCACGATTTTGCAACGTTTCGGCATGTAGGAAGGACATTATTTCAGGGAGGAGCCCATGGAAAAATAGGAGGGAATTTCTTCGATTTTTTTGCGAGCCAAGTCGGCCTTGTTTCCCCTATTTATTTTGCCCTTTTCATTTATGGTTCCTTGTTGGTTTGGAAAAAGAGGAAAGAACGAGATTTCTTTCTCTTATTTTCTAGCGCGTTTGCCTCTTTGTTGTTCCTCTTTTTTTTCTTATCGCTTTTTAAAAAAATGCAGCCTAACTGGCCGTTTTTCCTCTACCCTTCTTTGATGATAGGGGCAGCCTGTGCTGCCTCTCAGCATAGAAAAGGAATTAAATGGCTCTATGGAGGGACATGGCTGAGCATAGCCTTCTCGATAATTACCCTTTCTATTCCCTACCTACAGTCTCATGGAAGGCCTATTCCCTATGCATTCAACCCTTTCCAACAGATTTTAGGTTGGGATAAACTGCCACCCGCCTTAAAAGAAGTGGGATTTAAACCCAAAGAAGACTTTCTTTTTGGCGACAAATATCAAATTTCTAGCCTGCTCAGTTTCTATAATGAGGAGAAACAGAGAGCCTATTTTTTTAATTTGAGTCAGCAAAGAAAAAATCAGTTTGCTTATTGGCCAGCACCGGCTGCGGGAAAAACGGGGTATTTTGTCATTGCTGCAAACGGCGATTTTGACAAAGTGAAAGAGTGGTATATCACCCACTATCTCGATTCTCTCTCCCCCTATTTTAGCAAAGTAGAGATGGCCCTTGCTTTGCCTCTATTTGAAGCGGGAAACAAAACGGTGAAGTTTGCTTTTATCTTCCGCTGCCAGGGTTATAATGGGCAGCTTCCTCCTCTCATTGAGAAATATTAACTTTTTCGGTAGTGCGTCGATAGCTCCTTTGGAGAAGAGTAGAGAGACTAGAGAGGGTGAGCTTTTCAATAGTAAACCGCTCTTCTAAATAGGAAACGATCTTCTCTACTAAGTAGCGTTTATCAGGAAAATGGGGTTTTAAGGCACAGAGGAAATCGCGGTGGGACCGCCCTATCCTGTAAGAGGGAGTTTTAGCAGGCATTTTAAGGTAGTCCATCTTGGCAGGGTCGAAATCCCAAAGAAAGGAGGTGTGGTGGAGCCAGCGGTCTTTTTGGATATATTGGGCATTGCCTCCACATTTTCTCTTGCCTAAGACATAGTCATTCTCATTCAATTGGAAGTCGGGCAGGGTAAATATCTCCTGATAAAGCTCTTTTGACCATTCCATAATCGGTTTGGGAAAGGGGGAGATGGGGAGGTCGGCCTTGTTAAAAATGAACGTCACAAAAAGGGTGTTTTCGTCGATGAAAACGGTTCCTCCTCCACTAAAACGTTTGATTATTGGGATCTGATCTCTAGTGGCGAGGGAAAGCTCAATGAAGTTCTCTGGCTTGCTAGAGGCTCCCATGATGATGGCCGGAGGAGAGCCAATATTAATAAAACATAAATTTCTAGACTCTGTCCTAAGAAAGGCCTCTTCGAGTTGTAATTGATCGATAATTGGCATTCCTTCGGCGTAAAACAGGGTTAAAATCATTATAAAATTAATAATAATTAATTGACTTTTTATAAAACAATGAGTATAATTAATTAATAAAAAATAGTAAATAAAAAAATGTCTTCTATATCCCCGCCCTCTTCTCAGTCGGAAATCGATCAAAACTACCCCGATTGGGCAAAAAAGCCCGAATCGCGAGAGGTAAGGGTGGTCCGCATCGCTGCGGGGGTATTAGCTCTTTTATGCCTTTTCGCTGCTGGAGGCCTTGTTATCACTCATGTGGTTACAGTAGGCATGCCAGGCTTAGTTTCTGGCCCTGCAGCAGCTCCTTTTATCATCCTTGTAGCAGGGGGCATCCTAGGAGGTACTTATTTTGGTATTCTCGCCTATAGAGAGAATAAAAAATTAGCTTATCAAAAAGAAAAAAAAGATGAGCTCGATGCTATTGAAAAACAGGAAAAAGAAAAAGCCAAGGTTAAACCCAAATCGTTGAAACATCGTCCTATTTATGATGAAGAAGGAGAACAGGAGTGGCGAGAGGCTCTAGAAAACGTCCCTCTAAAAACGCGCAAAATTAACTTTGAGACGGATGAAGATGAGAGAGATCCACAGAATCAAGTTCCTATGATCGGTCAGTATGGAAATAACTACCGGATGACGTTCCCTTATCCCGCTGTCCGTCTTCCCAATGCTCATTTGAAACAATTTCCAAGATCCCTGCAAAAAGCTGTAAAAGGGAAAGATGTAGCGGTCTATTTTGCTATCCACAGAAATCCTGGCTTTAACTCGAGTGTGGTAAACCTTGTGAATCACAAGATGATTTTCCCCAATGGCAAGAACGGCGATAAAAAGGTCGCTATGGGAATATTCCCATGGAAGGAAGATGGCGGAGGCATCGGTATAAGCGAAGCCTCTGGACCAGATGCTATTGCCTTTGGAACTCTCAAAAAGCAAAGAGTTTGCGTCCATCCTTCAGGGAATAGACAAGCCTATTCTCCTAACAATGCTCGATTTAACATGGATAAATCGGCTCCTGTCGCACTATTTGCATCGGCTGTGGTGCATGGCGACAAGGCAGTAGTCACTTTGAACTTGATGCTCAATGAGAATAAAGGGAAAAAAGCAAGGGCGCTCCAACGGGTCAAAGATTCCATTCAAGGAGACAGCACCATTTTTGATGTTTGGGAAGCTATCAAAGAGAGTGGCTTAGGGGAAAAGATTGTCTCTCGAGTCGGTCGTGTGCTTGGCATAAGTCCTACCCTTGATGGCGACGAGGAGAACTGAGAGGTCTGCTGGCCCCACGCCAAAAATTCTCGATGCTTGCCCCAAACTGATGGGTCTTATCCTTTCCAGTTTTTCTTTTGCCTCTCTTCGTAGCCCGGCAATGCTCGAATAATCGAGCTCGGTAGGAATCGCAATAGTTTCAATATTTTCCAGACGGGCCACTTCGGCCATTTGTCTTTCAATATATCCTGCAAATTTTAAAGCCAATTCAATTTGAAGATTGGTTTCCACTCCATAGTCGACGACATCTTGGGGAAAGAGAGCGAGAAGAGAAGCGTAGGTCATCTCGGGGCGGCAAAGAAATTTAGCAATGGAGGTGGTTTTTACTTGTAGATTGCGATAAAGAGTATCGAGCCTCTTCGTCTCTTTTTCTATCGTCTCTTTTTTCCTCACGATATTTTCAAATTGACTCTGGTTGATTAATCCAAGCTCATATCCATATTCTCTTAAACGGAGGTCGGCATTGTCTTGGCGCAGCAGAAGGCGGTGTTCGGCACGGCTAGTGAACATCCGGTAGGGTTCGTCGAGAGTTTTGGTAATGAGGTCGTCGATCATTACCCCGATATACGATTCGCTTCGTTTGAGAATAAAAGAGGGTTTGCCTGTAAGTTTATTCACGGCGTTAATACCTGCAACGAGCCCTTGCGCTGCGGCCTCTTCATAGCCCGAAGTGCCATTGATTTGTCCCGCGAGGAAAAGCCCTTCGATTTTTTTCGTTTCCAAAGAAGGAAATAATTGGCCGCTAATTAGATAGTCATATTCAATCGCATAAGCGGGGCGCATGATCTCTGCTTGTTCGAGCCCCTCAATAGAGTGGATCATTTCTAGTTGTACATCGAAGGGAAGAGAAGACGATACGCCATTGACGTAGATCTCTTCCGTATGCAGCCCTTCGGGCTCAAGAAAGATCTGGTGTCGTTCTTTATCGGCGAAGCGGACAATTTTGTCTTCGATCGAGGGGCAGTAACGCGGACCAACTCCCTGGATTTTTCCCGAATACATGGCCGAGCGGTGGAGATTGCGTTGAATGATTTCCTTGGTATTCTGATTGGTATAGGTTACCCAGCAAGAAATTTGCGACAGAGTGGGGGCATCAGGAGGATCGTAGGAAAATCGCACATCGGTCTCCCCTGGCTGTTCTTCTGTTTTACTAAAATCGATCGTCCTTCGATTAAGACGAGGAGGAGTCCCTGTTTTTAACCTTTTTAAGAGGAAGCCATGTTTTTCCAAACAGGCCGAGAGGCCGTGCGAAGCCTTATCGCCAGCTCTGCCTCCTTCATACTGTGTTTGACCGATGTGTAGAAGCCCTCGCATAAATGTGCCTGAGGAGAGAATAACCGTTTTCCCGCTGTAGGAAACACCTTCTAGTGTCGTGACCCCTGTAACTCTTCCCTCTTCGACGAGGAAATGATCGGTAGTGCCTTGTTTGATATGGAGGTTGGGGGTTTTCTCGAGACGGTGCTTCATCTCGATCTGGTAGTGCATTTTATCGGCTTGAGCTCGGGGAGCCCACACGGCAGCCCCTTTCGAACGGTTGAGCATCCGGTATTGGATCGCACTCGCTTCGGTGACTTTGCCCATTTCACCGCCTAGAGCATCGATCTCGCGCACCATATGCCCTTTGCCGATGCCGCCAATGGCAGGATTGCAGCTCATTTTTGCGATGGTGTCGAGATTCATCGTTAAAAGAAGGGTCAAAGCACCCCGGCGGGCAGCAGCTAGGGCTGCTTCACAGCCGGCATGCCCTGCACCAACGACAATAACTTCGTAGGGAATAGGATAGCGCCACATATCTAAAGGTCAAGGAGAGAGGACAATCTATTCGGGCTTATGTCTATCGCGGCGTCTTCTCTTTTTCCTTTTATGCTTGGCGATTTTTGCTCTTCGCTTCTTTTTGACAGATGACATAATTATCAGAAATTTACCGGCAAAGGATAAAGGATGCCTCCAGTAAATGTCTAGCTCAATCTTTTGTGCCGCCTCCGTTGTAAAATTAAATTAATTATTCGAGTAGATTTTTAAGAAAATTTAAAGTACTATTTGTGGAAATTACTTACTTATCAAGGATTTATATGACTGCGCTTCATCACCATATTAGTTGGAGCTCTCAAAAACAAGGCACTAGCTCTATAGCGATAAAGATCGATGAAAAGGGTAGATCCGGATACCGTCCCTCTAACTCTATGAAAGGCTATCAGTTGGTAACAGAAAGCTTTATCATTACTGATGTATTGAAATATATCTCCGAAGTAGCTCTACAGCAGCTAACATTTCTTAGGTCTGGAGAGAAGGCCCTTATCAATCCTTTGGGTTTTTTTTATTGTAATCCAACAAAACGAATGACAACAGCACTCGATCAGTTAAAAACAGAAGTAGAAAATCCACGGTGGCTCAGTGAAGAGAAAAAAAAGATTTTACGACAAATTGATCTTAAAGAAGAACAGTTGAAAGAGGCGTATCCAAAAATCGAAAGTTCCGTGAGAGGTTTTTTCACTGCAAAGATAGCCCCCGAAGCTAATCAATTCATCTTCCACAAAGATCAAAAAGATCGAGAAATCGACGATTGGCATAAAGCCATGGCAGTGGAATCTTTTAATTATTTGTATGCTCAACTGGGAGCGCAGTGTTGTGGTAAAGCCACATTACCACAAAAGACCCTCAACATTTTAGGCATCAAAGAGGCCTCTTTTTTGAGCTGTTTTGAATATACCCTTGCTTACGTCGATCCTGAAGTGGCAAAAATCTTTAGAGAAAAACCGACGGAGGCTGAGCTCGACAGCTTTTTAGTTACACAAGGTTGGAGAAATGTTACAGCCCCTGACGAGGGAGACCTTGTAATATATTTTAATCACATCTCAGAAAAAATTTGCCATGTAGGCCTTTATACTGAGCGAGGTACCGTGATGTCTAAGCCCGGAATTGCAAATACGAATATTTTTGAACACCAACCGTTCGATGTCTTGGGTATTTACGGAACTACTGTTTACTTTATGAGAAGAAGTCCCACAGTTAAATTTTAAGGAGTTTATATGAATCCTACCTCTCGTTGGCAAACTAAAAGTGCTGTTGGTCAACAATTAGAAATCACAGGCAGATCAAGAACCATTTATAAGGAGAAAGATCTTACGGATACTTTCGCACGGCTTAGTGCTCAAAGTATCCTTTCAGAAATTCTCAATGCTTCAGACAGACAGAAAAAGCTAAATGAAGCGCTAGATGGATTGAGAAAAGATATTAAAGATCTCAGTTCTGAAAAAAAAGAAGAATTAAAAAAATGTGGTTTTTTAGAGAATGTGGGTGAGCTAACTTATCCCAGAGTCGCTGAGGTGGTTCGAGGCTTTTTTGCAGAGACAAAAATCAATGCCTCAGAAGAGGAGATGGCAATAACTGCCAACAACTACCTATATACGCGATGGGGAATGAAAAATTGCGGCCATGCCCGATTGCCCGAAGATACTCTTAATAAGCTCCAAATCAATGAGGAACAAGTGGCCTCTTTGAGTTGTATGGATTATGCCTTAGCTTCATTAGATGGAGAGTTAGCCGGTAAATTTAGAAAGAAAATTTTTATAAGAGAGCAACTCTTGGATCGCTTTTTGACCACAGAGGGATGGAGTAATATAGAAGTACCTCAACAGGGAGATTTCGTCGTTTATTATAACGATTATTCCAAAAAAATCTGCCATCTCGGAGTGTATACCGAAAATGACACTGTTCGATCAAAGATGGGGATAAATAACCCAGATATTTTTGAACACCAGCCTTTCGATGTCATGGGAACGTATGGAAATTGTCTCTACTTTATGAGAAAAAGTTCTTAAAGACTAGCGAACGGCGACTCTTCCTCAATGTGAACATGAGCGGGGGTAAAGTTGCGGAATTGGGCCAGTTCCTTGATAAAAGTGAGAGAAACATTTCCGACGCCCCCATGCCGGTTTTTAGCTACAATTACCTCAGCAAGTCCTGGTTTGTCATTTGGATCGTAATATTCCCTTCGCAGCAAAAACATGACGATGTCAGAGTCTTGTTCGAGGCTCCCCGATTCTCTAAGGTCGCTCATTAGAGGGCGGTGGCCTGTACGGTCTTCGACTTTCCGCGAGAGCTGAGAGAGACACAAAAGGGGTATATCGAGTTCTCTTGCCAAAGTTTTAAGCATTCGAGAAATTTCTGAGATTTCATTTTGCCGATTTTCAAACGTCCGGATAGAGCCCGAACCAGCAATAAGCTGCAAGTAATCGATGATAAGAAGTTTAATTCCATAGGCCTCTTTCATTCGGCGCGCCCTGGCTCGAAGGTCGGTGATTTTAAGTCCCGGTTGATCATCGATGAGCATATGGTGTTTTTGCATATTCCCTACCGAAGAGACAATTCTCTGGAACTCGACTCCCGAAAGGGCTCCCGTGCGTATTTTATCCGATTCAACTTCGGCTTGGGAGCAGACGATTCGATGTAAAAGTTGCTCTGCGGTCATTTCTAGAGAAAAAATTCCTACTGGTTGTCCACCTTTGAAACAGACATTTTCAGCGATATTGAGAGCAAAGGCCGTTTTTCCCATCGCGGGACGAGCTGCGAGGATGATCATGTTCGAGTTTCCTAAGCCATTGATCATCTTGTCGAGATCGAGGAAATGGGAGGGGATGCCTGTGATTTTTGGTTCTTCAGGACCTAAGGTGCGGTATCTCTCTTGCCTCTCTTGAAGTTCTTTGAGATAAGAAGTTTTATCCCTAGACTTCACTCCCGACAAGATATCTCTAATTTGAACCCCGATACCTGGGTTTGCAGCCTGGCTAATTTTAAAGAAAAGGCTCTGGGCTTCGTCGAGAGCACCTTGGACATCTTCGGGATCTGATAAGGCAGTCTTTTCGACGATCTCGGCGGAGGAGATCATCTTGCGCAAAATAGACTTCCCTCTGACAATTTCGACATACTCTTCAGTATAAGCCGAAGTGCCTGCATACTGAGCCAAGGTTGCCACAAAAGCTGCCCCACCAATGGCTGTGAGTTTCTCTTGGCGCTTCAACTCTTCGCAAACCAGATGGACATCGGCAGGTTTGTCTTTGCGGTAGGCCTCTTTGAGGATTTTAAAAATTAATTGGTGTTCGGCAAAATAAAAATCGGAATCGTCGAGGGCATCGGCTGCGATATTTAAGCTATTGATGCTCGTCAGCATGCAGCCGAGGACCATCATTTCCGATTCTTTTGAATGGGGGGCAACTTTGACTTTTACATCACTCATGCCCGCCACAATAACCCATTTCTCTCCAAATTGTAAACTCGTTGCCCAAAAAGGGGATTCTTCCTATGCTTCTTCCTCCTCTGGAAAGATGGCTGAGTGGCCGAAAGCACGTCCCTGCTAAGGACGCATACCCTGTTAAGGGGTATCGAGGGTTCGAATCCCTCTCTTTCCGCATTTCTTATTTTTCTTTACTACTCCTTGAATGAAAGCAAGAATTCGGCGTTGCTGTTGGTCTTTTTGAGACGTCCGAGCAAGAGGTTCATGGCGTCGAGCGGAGTGAGATCGGCCAACGCCTGGCGTAGCGCATAGACTTTTTCGAGCTCATGGGGGTGGAAGAGGAGCTCTTCTTTTCTCGTACCGCTCTTGATGAGGTCGATCGCTGGCCATACACGACGATCGGCGAGTCTTCGGTCAAGAACGAGCTCCATGTTGCCCGTGCCTTTGAACTCTTCGAAAATCACCTCGTCCATACGCGAGCCCGTTTCGATGAGGGCTGTACCAATGATTGTGAGCGATCCGCCATTTTCGATATTGCGCGCGGCACCAAAAAAGCGCTTGGGCTTATGTAAAGCATTGGCGTCGACACCACCAGAGAGGATTTTGCCCGAATGGGGCTGCACGGTATTGTAAGCTCTTGCAAGCCGCGTGATAGAGTCGAGGAGAATGACGACATCTTGTCCCTGCTCCACCATGCGTCGCGCTTTTTCTATCACCATCTCGGCCACTTGGACGTGCCTTTCAGGGGGTTCATCGAAGGTAGAGGCAATGACTTCTCCTTTAACCTGGCGGCTCATGTCGGTGACCTCTTCGGGTCGTTCTCCAATCATCAAGACGATGAGCAATACTTTGGGATTATTCACGGCAATCGCATGGGCGATGTTTTGCAAAATGACCGTTTTTCCAGAGCGCGGAGGGGCTACGATGAGGGCGCGCTGCCCTTTTCCAATAGGAGCAGTGAGGTCGAGAACGCGCATAGAGATACGATCTTTTGCCGTCTCCATGACAAGGCGTTCATTGGGATAAAGAGGGGTAAGGTTTTCAAAGAAAACTCTCTCTTTGGTTTTGTCGGGCTGTACTCCATTAATCGTATCTACTTTGAGAAGGGCAAAATATTTCTCCTTTTCACGTGGGGAACGGATCGTTCCTGAAATAGTATCTCCTGTTTTCAGGTCAAAACGACGGATTTGGGCTGGCGAGACATAGATATCTTCAGCGGAGGGGAGATAATTATACATCGGGGAGCGGAGGAATCCAAAGCCATCGGGGAGCACCTCGAGGACACCTTCTCCATAGAGCATTTCATCGGGCCGCTCGGAGAGCGTTTTTACCACTTCGAAAACAAGCTGTGATTTTGTGAGGGATCCAATGTGCTTCACGCCGACGTTGCGAGCAAATTGGTTGAGTTCTTCGATATTCATTCTCTGGATATCAGAGATCTTGGTGAGTTTGACAGGTGTGGTGGGCTCAATCTCTTTTTCAATGGGTTCAAAAGGAGGTGGAGGAAGGGGACCTCTCCTTTCTGGAAAAGGTTGTGTCACCTGATTATTTTCTGTCTCTTTTTCCATTTGATGCCTCTAAAAGGGTGATGGTTGATTTAACTTGTTGTTCTAAATTTTCTAGCGATCCTTCGTTGATGATCACAAAGTCGGCTCGCCTTGCTTTTTCTTCAGGAGAGAGCATCCTTCGATTCCGTCGATCGAATTGGTCTTCTCCCCCTTTATTTTGCGATAAGAAGCGCTGTTTACAGATCTCTTTGTTTGCAAGTACAGCAATGGTAGCGTCGTAAGATTCTTCCCACCCACATTCAAATAGCAAAGGGATCTCAGCCACAAAAAAGCGGTGCTCTCCTCTAGCGACAGCAGCTTTATAAAGCCGCTCTAACTCTTTTTTAACTTCGGGATGTATCACCATTTCTAGCTTTTGTAAAAGCTCTTCATTAGAAAAAACTTTTTTTGCAATTTCAGCTCTGTCTATGTTTTTGCCGACGACAACGTCTGAACCAAGAAGTTGAATAACTTTCCTATTTAGGTTTTTATCGGATTTTAGAAACTCATGAACGATGTTATCAGCGCTTACAACGTAAGCGCCATATTTTTCTAAGATCCGGCAAACAGATGATTTGCCAGACGCTACTGTCCCTGTGACCGCAACTTTTCTCAATTTTAACATTGACCCCAATTTTTGCCAATGGATAGATGCACGACGAGAGGGACTTTTAAATTAAAAACGCCCTCCATTTCCTCTTTGACTATCTTTTGGAGAAGGGGAAGCTCCTCGTCAGGGGCTTCAAAAATGAGCTCGTCGTGGATTTGAAGGATGAGAAAGCTATTCATCTTATTTTTTTCCAAGGCATGGTCGATCTTAAGCATAGCGATTTTTATAAGATCGGCAGCACTCCCCTGTAGGGGAGTGTTGATGGCCAATCTTTCGGCCGCAGCCCTCGCCACTGCATTGTTGCTGTGGATTTCGGGGATTTTCCTCTCTCGGCCAATCATGGTACTTACTTTCCCCGTATCATAGGCATCTTTCACACACGCTTCAATAAAGCCGAGGACCCGAGGATAGCGCTTGAAATAGGCGTCTATAAACTCGGCCGCCTTTTTGATGTCGATTTTGAGCTCTTGGGAGAGTCCATAGGCCTGTTGCCCATAAATAATTCCGAAATTGATGGCCTTTGTCTGCTCTCGCTGTTCTTTAGAGACCTTCTCTAAGGGGAGATCAAAGATTAACGAGGCGGTATGCGTATGGATATCTTTTCCCTCTTTGAAAGCCTTGATAAGATGGGGATCCTCGCTAAAATGGGCGAGAAGGCGAAGTTCTACCTGGGAGTAATCAGCAGCGAGGTAACTCCACCCCCGTTTTCCCGGTCGAAAAGCCTCGCGGATTTTTTTACCTAGGGGGTTTCGTATAGGAATATTTTGAAGGTTCGGGTCTTGGCAAGCCAGCCTCCCAGTTGCGGCTACGTATTGGGTAAATGTAGGATGGATTCTACCTGTATTGGGGTCGATTTGCTCTGGAAGAACGTCGACATAAGTCGAGCGGAGCTTATCGAGTACGCGGTAGGAAATAATTTTTTCTGCAATGGGATGAGTGGCGGCAATCGCCTCTAAAACTTCTGCACTCGTTGAATGGCCCGTCGCAGTTCTTTTTAAAGGTTTTATTTTAAGCCGCTCAAAGAGGATTTCAGAGAGTTGTTTAGGAGAAGCGATATTGAAGGTAGTGCCTGCAAGGTGGTAGATCTCCTTTTCAAGCTCCAACAATTCTTGCTTGATCTCCTCTGACATTTTATGCAAGAAGGAGGCGTCTAAAGCAATGCCAGCGCGCTCCATTTTTCCCAAGACTCTAGAAAGAGGGAGCTCAAGTTCATAGAGAAGAGGACCCATTTTCTGCTTGTCGATTTCTTTTTCGAGAAGGTGTTTTAATCGGATGGTATAATCGACATCTTCGCAACAATAATCTGCTACCTTTGCAATAGGTACTTGGTCTAAGGGAATCTCTTTCTTTCCCGATCCTATGAGCGACTTAAAGGGAATTTTTATTTTGCCGAAATAGTGGAGAACGAGATGATCGAGAGAGTGACGCCTTTGGTGGGAGTTGAGAAGGTAGGAGGCCAAGATGGTGTCAAAAGAGAGGTGGGTGATGGTGATGCCGACATTCTCTAGGACGTGGCAATCGTATTTTACGTTATGGCCATAAAATCGGAGGGTCTTATTTTCGAAAAACGGCTTTAGTTTCGAAATCAGGAGTCGGCTATCGAGTTTTCCATTGAAGGGAAGATACCATGCCTCTCCTTCGCGGTATCCCAAACCGATCCCCACGGGGAGTGCGACAAGAGGATGGAGTGAGGTCGCCTCTACATCTACAGCGATTTCTTTTTCCTGAGAAAGCTTATGTAATAGCTCATCGAGCTTCTCTTCGCTTTCGACAATAGTATAACGTACCTTCTCTTCTTCGAGAGTTTTTTTCCCTTCTTTTTCTAGGTAGGTGTCTAATTCGCGGAGTAGAGAGTTGAAACTCATCTGTTGATAGAATTCTTTTAGTCCTTCTAACTCGGGAGTTCGCGGAGAAAAAAAGGAGGGGTCTTTTTCAAAAGGGATATCGGTGTGGATGGTTGCCAACCGTTGGCTGAGATAAGCCATTTCCGATTCGGTTTTTAGTGTTTCTTGTTTTTTAGCCCCACTCACTTTGTCGATATTTTTCATTAGATTCTCAAGAGAGCCAAACTCCTTTAACAGCGCTACCGCTGTTTTTGGACCGAATCCCGTAAGGCCGGGAATATTGTCAGAGGAATCTCCCATAATAGCCAGCAGGTCGATGATTTGCTCTGGAGGGACTCCGTAGAGTTCTTCAACTTTTTTTCGATCGACGATGAGATTCTCTTTCCATGGATTGATGAGAAAAATATTTGTGCCGACGAGTTGGCCAAGATCTTTGTCGCTTGTGCAAATATAGATGTCGTTCCCCTCTTTAGCAGCCCATTGGGCAATGCTTCCCATCGTATCGTCGGCCTCAACTCCGGGTACTTCTACATGGGGAATTCCGCTAAGTTCACAGAAGCGTTTGGCCCATTCGATCTGTGGAGGAAGATCTGGTTGTGCGCGGACACGGTTTGATTTATATTTTTCGTAGATTTCTTGCCGGACTTTTTTATTGTCGGGACCGTCAAATACAGCAACAATGTGTTCAGGTGAAAAATCTTTGAACAGCTTCAGAACAGAGCGGATAAACCCATAAAGAGCTTGTGTGGCCTCACCTTGGGGATTTGTCATTGGAGGAAGAGCAAAATAGGCTCTAAAGATAAACCCCGAAACGTCCAAGATGTAAAGTTTTTTCGACATGGGTTGAATTATATCAGAACCAGTTTTTTTTGCTTTTTATCTTAATATGAAATTAAAATTTGCGACGTGGTACAGCTTTTTTTACTTTTTTTGCTCTCCTTCGCCCTTCCTATGTATGGCAGTTTTCGTTGGGAAGCGCCCGTAGACCTGGGCCGAGAGGGGCACAAACCGCGTGTCGCCGCCTATGAAGGAAAGGCTATTGCAGCGTGGGAAGGGGTTTCCGGTGGAATCGATGCTGCCATTTTCAATGGGAGCACATGGGAAGCAGAGACCCATCTATCTACGGAAATGAGCTACGATCCACAGGTGGCAATGGATGCACTGGGGCGAGCCCTTGTGATTTGGGACAATACTATTTACGATTGCATCCAAGGGGTCTTCTACGAAGAGAAAAACTGGTCCCCGCCATGGAATATATCGAGTCTTTATGAGAGAGCAACCACTCCGAAATTGGGGATGAACACCCACGGCATGGCTTTTGCAGCTTGGGATAATCATGAGCTAAAGATAATTCAGATCGCGCGCTTTGATGGAAAAAGATGGATAGAACCGGAAGATATCTCTTGGACGAAATCTCAAGTCGCCCATCCTGATATAAGCGTACAAGAGGATGGGTCAGCCATGATAACCTGGATCGACGAGACGACGCGAGAAATACAAGTCGCTTATTTTATTGGAGAGCAGGGCTCGATGATTTCTCCTATCTCTTTGGCAGGAACAGATTGTGCTTTTCCAAGAATCTCCCTCGATTCCTCGGGTATAGCCTTACTTCTATGGAGTAATATGTCCACGCAAACCATTCAAGCTTCCTTTTATAATGGTACCTCTTGGAGTAACCCGCAAAATATATCCCCCTCAGGGCACATAGTTGGACCTCCTTGCTTTAAATTAAAAGAATCGAGAGGAGCTTTGGTAGCATGGGAAAACCAGACCTTAAACACTATCCAAGTGGCCCGTTTTAACGGAAAGGGATGGGTGTCTCCTCGCTCTATCGCGTCGACAAAGAAATCGACCGGCAGCTCTGTATGTATCGATATGGATCTTTTGGGAAGAACTGTTGTTGTATGGGAAGATCAGGGAAGTGTGAAAGCATGCTCCTTCAATGGAGCTAATTGGTCCACACCTTTTGAAGTCTCTCCTTCCACTCAAGAGTCAAAGCACCCCAATGTAAGCATCGACCAGAAAGGAAATGCTTTCATCGTTTGGACTAACACTGCATTAAATAAAATCCAAGCGGCAAAAGGGGTATGGTCTGTTAATAAAAAGTAGTTGTAAACACCCTCTTAAAGAAAGTAGCGAAAAAAACGACGCATAATAAAAGGGCAAGACTTCCAAAATAGAGAGAGCCGGTCATTTTATAGGCCATTTCTTTATGGGGAAAAAACATCGGTAAGCTGGCAAGACCAATAGCGATCCCTCCTGCGAAAAAAGAAATGAGAAGAGCTTGGAAATACCGCACTTTCCATAGGGATCGTTGGTGGGAGAACACTCCCCATCGTTTCCAAGAAGAGCACATAAATTGAGATACCATAGAGCCTGCGACAAACAGCGACAAAAGCAAACCGAGGAGGAGAACAAAGGAAAAACTAGGGAAAAGGGAAAGATGGCGGAAATAATAATCAAGAGTCTGTTGTTTCAATTTTGGAGAAGTATATGCCGCTAACCCGGTCTGCGCTTTAATGCGATTGCAGAGCGCTTGTAATGATTCATGCGGTTTCGCTTTCACTAATACAAAAGAGAGGAGCTCTCTTTCTGGAGGTGAAAACTCTAAGGCTCGTTTAAAGGAAGTATAGATAGTGGGTATTTCGTGAAGGGGTTTTGAGATGTGGCAAAAACCTTCAATGATAGCACGATGGTCATTAATTTCGACTCTCTCCCCAATGTTGCCCAAGGGTTGATCGAGAAAAATCGCATCGGGTTTTCGTAAATCTTTTACTTGCCCTTTGCGCATTTTGGGAGGGGCTCCAATAAGTGTAGAGTCATCGATGCCAATGAGATGACACATTTTTTCATCACCAGACTTGAACCGAATGCGATTTTTTCCTTTATAGAGGGGGACCGCCCACTCGACTCCTGGAATACTCCTTACTTTGTAAAGATTGTTGATTTGCATGGGGATGATCTCCTCAACGCTCTTGGTATTTTTATCCATGACCCAAATGTTGGGTTGATGGGTGTCGCTAATGAATCCGTAAGTGCGTCCCATTAAGCCAAGAAGAAGTGCCATCTGTTGGATGATGATGAAGGTAATGAATGTCAAGCCGAACAAAAAGGTGAGAAATTTTTTTTTGTCTTTAAATAACAATTTTACTGCAAATCGATACATTCCCAACCCCCTCCGAGAGCTTTATAAAGAGCAATCAGATTAGCCATGGCGTTGCGTTTGCTTTCAGCAAGACGTATTTCGGCATCAAAAAGATCCCTTTCAATATCAATGACGAGCTTGAAGTCCCCCACTCCATTGAAATAGAGAATTTCGGCAAGCTCGCGAGCCTCCTTGTTGGAGGCAACCTCATCTTTTAGGTAGAACACTTTTTTCATCTCTTCCACATAAGTCGTCATTGTGGTTTCCACCTCTTGCAAGGCAAAGATAAAGGCTCTTTCATAATTTAATGCCGCGCTTCTTTGCCTAGCATTTTTTACAATGATATTCCCGCGCAAGATGCCACCTTCAAAAATGGGCATTGTTAAACCAGCAGGGCCTCCCATCCAATTGCGACTATCGGGTTTGAAGAGGAGAGGCAAGCTTCGAGTCAGCCACTCAAAAGTTGCTGTTAAAGAAATCGTGGGAAGTAATTGCTTTTGGGCCTCTAAAAGTCGCGCGCCAGCGGCATGGAGTTTATATTCGGCCTGGCGGATGTCTGGCCGGCGACAGAGGAGATCGGAAGGCAGTCCTAGAGGAATAATCCCTTCGACTAGAGGCAAAGAGGGTAAATGTTGGAAAGAACAGGCCACTTCTTCAGGAGGACGCCCCAGAAGGGTGCCAATGCGAAAGATCTCTGCCTTTTTTAGGTGTTCGAGTTGGTGGTAAGCACTCTCTTTCTCATCGAGAAGAGCTTTAGCTCTTAATGCATCTACTGCATCGGTCAAGCCCCCTTCATAACGAGCATCAGTTACCATGACGAGTTGTTTTTCATTTTCAATATGGCTCAAGGCTATTTTCTGAAGATCTACAATGGCCAAGAGGGTGATGTAACTCTCTGCAACTTCGCTAATTAAAGTGATTAAAACATCACGCGCATGCTCTCTCGATTGAAAAAAATCGAACAAAGCAGCCTCTTTGGCATTCCAATTTTTGCCAAAGAGATCGATTTCCCAGAAAGCGTCAAAGCCTGCTAAAAAGTAATTCACAAAAGTCGCACCCAAGAATTCGGAGTTGGCCAACGTTTCGCTGTTTCTGGTGCGGGTGACTGAAAAATCTAAATCAAGTTGTGGGAGAAGGCGTCCGAATTCTTGCTGATAACATCCTCTGGAAACACATATTTTTTCCAAGGCAATGCGGAAATCATAATTGCAGGCAATCGCTTCTTGTACAAGGGAGACTAGTTGGGGGTCATTAAATTGCTCCCACCACTGGCAGAGTGCATAGCTACATTCTATAGGCGTCTCTTGTGGAGTTTCTATATAACAAGAAGGCACTCGGCATACAGGGCAGTAAAAATGGGCACAACCATGTAAAAGAAAAGGTGCTACAGAGAGGATAAATTTAAGTAATCTCATCGGGTTTCCCTTCCAAATAAACATCGACGAGCTCACCCACGTAAAAAGGGAGGTCGTTTCGATCGAATTCATAGATCACTTGTAAAACCCGAACATCGACCAGTTCTTTAGGTTGATTCGCAATCGCTTGTTTTGGAACAACTAGTGGTTGTATTCGATTAAAATCGAGATCGACGTAAATGGAGCTGTTTCCTCTTGCAAAAGCTCTAGCCTTAGCGCCTTTTATCACTCTCCAGATTTGTTCTTCGTCAATATTGACCAAGATTCTGAATCGATGGGTATCTCCAAAACGGATATGAGGTTGTGTCAGAACTGTCGTCCCCGAAACAGCTTCTCCTTCATTTATATTAATTTGAAGCACTTCTCCATCACAGGGAGCTCGGATGATCGCTCGAGCGATTTCGATTTCAACAGCATCGATCCATGCCTTGGCCTCTATTACCCTCGCTCTGGCAATCTCAATATCTTTCACCCAAGCTCCTGATTCTACGAGCTCGAGATTGGCCCTTGCATGTTCTTTTCTGAATTTGGCGGCAATGGCCGCCCACATCCTCTGGTTTAATTCATCCAAACTGATCGCTTTTGGTTCATCGACATTTTTGTAAAGCTCATAGTGTTTGAGTGAGTCTTCGTATTCAGCATTAGCAGCTTCTAGTGCAGCTTCTAGAGGGGGAATCGTCTCTGCCCTCGGTAGTGACAACTGTAGCGAATATTCAGCTAGAGCAGTGGTAAACGCGGCTTTAGCTTGATTTTTTTTTGCTTCTAATGCAGTGGTGCATAGAGAGAAGAGTCTGCCTCCTTTGGGGATGACATCGCCTTCTTGTACATAAACATCTTGAATGACCTCAGCAAAAGGAACTCCAATCCAAAGCTCATCTCTAAGAGGTTGAATGCATCCGACCGCCGCTATGCAATTTTCAAAAGGGCAGAGCGGGGGTGGATATGGGATAGGATTTGGGGAATTTCTTTTTTCCCCAAGAATAACCCCCAGAGCGCCGATCAATAGTCCAACTAATGCACCACTCCCCACAAGGAGAGCAGTGGTTGATTTGAAATTCATTTAGGTACCCTAAGAGACGTTCGTTGAATGAGACAAGAGCGGTTTTTGCGTCTTTTTTTCCCCATTTTACATGCATTCCTTGGCCTACTTATTCAAGTATGTCCTTCGGAACGCATGCAAAATGGGAAAAAAAATCCATCAAAAATCGCTACTTGTTTCATTCAACGAACGTCTCTATCTATAGAATAAAAAATAAAATTATTTTTTACATCAAATGAATTACTTAATTTTGTTAATTGAACAAAATTTGATTTCTTTGTTTTTCAATTTCTTTTTTTGTGATATATTTAAAAAAATATGGAAACACTTTTCAATTTTATCATCTCTCATGCCGAAGCTGCACACTATGTAATTTTCTGTTTGTTAGTTATGGCAGGATTAAGCCTGCCTATTAGTGAAGATCTCGTCATCATTGGCGGAGGTGTTTTAGCTGGCACAATCGTCCCCGATAACATCTGGAAGATCTATGCTGCCATCTATTTTGGTGCTTTTATCGCAGATATTTTAGTCTATTCTACTGGCAGAAAGTTAGGTCCACCGCTATTGAAACTGAAGTGGTTTTCCAAGATCATTAGTAAAGATAGAGTGGAGTGGATTCGCCAACATTATGAAAAGCATGGGATTACAACTCTCATCCTTGGGCGGTTTATCCCTTTTGGATTCCGTTACCCTCTTTTTTTAACGGCGGGAATGGGGAAAATGCGTTTAGGGAAATTTTTAATCGTCGATTTATTTGCATGCCTTTTCTCTACAGCTGCTGTTTTTTCTTTGGCCTATTACTTTGGGAAAAGTGAATGGCTTTTCTCTCATTTAATTACAAAAATCAATATTGCGATTTTTGCTGTTTTTGCCATCGCAACTTTTCTCTTCGTTTGGTATAAAAGAAAAAGGGCCCGAACAGAAAAAGAAATCGATTAATGTTAACTTTTTCGAATGTCTTATCGCTTTCAAGAGCAAGCTTTGCATTCGCTTTTCTACAATCTAACGTCGCTATCCGCTTAGTTGCCACGCTTCTCGCTGCTTTGACCGATTTCCTCGATGGCTTTATAGCGAGGAAGACAAAGACAGCAAGCCAATTCGGAGCTATTCTCGATCCTCTGATGGACCGTTTTTTCATCTTTTTTGCCAGCGGAGTCTTTTTTTTAGAAAAAAGACTTACCGATATGGAACTCCTCGCCTTCCTTTCTAGAGAAATAGCTATTTGTTGTTTCGGTGTCTATCTGCTTTGCGTGGGAGGGTGGAAAAAATATGAATGGAGCGCCATCTTTTGGGGGAAAATGACCACTTTTGCTCAATTCGTCATTTTACTCGGTCTTTCATGCAGTTTCGTCTTTACTGGTTATATCTATCTCTTTTTTACGGTAATGGCAGTTTTTGCCTTTTTTGAATTAATTTTTAAGTACCGTAGAATTTTTCTAAAAGAACAGCAGCAGGAAAATAAGAAATCCGATTAAGAAACCACGGCAGTAGTCTCTGCGACTCTCTCTTTAACTTCTGGTAGAGAAGGGGTCGAAGGGCTGCCTGTTGTCAAGGCGTTAAATTGCTTGCCCAAGGAACGAACCGCGACGAGCCAGCAAGAGAAAATTACTAAGAGGAAAGAGGCAACGTAGGGGGCGCTTGCCGAAATGGTGGAAAACACCATGAGAAGTCCTTGATGGATGAGAGATCCACACGATTTTCCGAGTCTCGAGCCGATGCCATCGATAGCTGCCTTCCCTTTGAGTTTGGATTCATAATTGAGCGGGATAAAGGCCATTTCCTTGGTGGCATCAAAGAGAGTATATTTTGCCCCACGACAGAGGCAGTTTTGGGCCGATCCAAAGAAAACTATTAGAGCTAATGGAGAGGTGCCTAGAAGTGTCACGATCCCCATGAGGTGCTCTTTTCCAAAGAAAAAGGTGAAAAATCCAATGCTCGTAGCCAAAAGGATCATAGGCGTAATCAAGGCGGTAAACGTCCAACCCCACTTGCGAATAAAGAGGCCAGAGAGAAAAAGCGAGGTAAAGAGAGAAATAATCCCCGTGACGGTCGTGATCTGACTCATGTAGGCATTAAAATCGTTGGGATTGGGGTAGAGTTGACTCACTTGATCTTTCCAGATCACCTCGATCAGATTGATCAACAAATTATAGGCAAGGACAATGATCGCAACGTTGATGAGGTATTTCGATTTAGCCAAGTAAGAGAAATTTTCCCGAAGAGACATTTTGATGGGGGCATCGCCCTCTTTTTGGTCCGGTTGTTTCGCTTCGATGTACTCTGAAGGGGTGAGAACCTTACGTACGATATAACGATAGAGAATCAGGATAGCGACTCCTGAGGCGAGAACAATCGTAGTCAGAGAGTACAGGGTCTGTTCCCATGGATTTGTCGATAGAGGGAAGAGCGAGTGGAGGAAAGAACTGCCAAAGAGAACTCCTGTTTGTCCCGACGAGATGGCAGCAAGGTTTAACCCAATGGCAATGAGGGCATAAAATCGTTTCGCCTCCCCAAGCTTAGTAATCTCATTGGCAAACCCCCAAAAGAGCATAGATAAGATGGTGCTGCTCCAGAGTTCGCTCATGATATAAAAGCTACTAAAGCTCCAGTAACGGAGCATGGCGATCAAACCTTTAAATCCAACGGGGAGGTGAGCTTGCAAGAAATTAGCCGCCGCATGGAGGTGGAGTTGTTCTCGGATGGGAAAGAGGACAAAGGCGAAGAAAGCGAAGAAAGCGAGGAAAAGGCTAATCATCGTATAAAAGACCTTATCTCGGCGCAATCGATTGCTTAAGCGGCTATAGATATAGGTCATTAGGATCGCGCCCGGAACCATTCCCCAAACTTTAATAAAAGGAATGACTTCGGCGCCCGACGATTCAGCAGTCACCAAAAGGGCGTCTTTGACATTTCGTAAGATGTTGTAGTTAAATCCAATGAAGAAGGCTAGAACGAAAAGGGGTAAGAACTTACGCATCTCATGGCCATAGACTGGCCAGAAAAGAGTACGCAGGTAAGAAAAAATCGGCTTGATTCCCGCCATACTCATTACACCCTTCTGGGGTAAGGAGAATTCAAGAGAAACATCTTATCAAAGCCCCAACAAAGTCGCATTATAATGTACCTTGTAATTATTTGGAACCGCTTAACGCTCACTACTATTATAAAGGATTAAGTTTTAATCAGCAAGATTATCTATCTGTAAGAGCTTCAATCCCGGGCAAAGTTCCCTTTTCGATATATTCCAAAGTGGCCCCACCGCCCGTGGAGATGTGAGTGATTTTGTCTGCAACCCCTGTGTCTTGAATGGCGGCAACTAAATCTCCTCCTCCGACACATGTCGTAGCCTTAAGATTGCCTAGGGTTTTGGCAATAGCTTGGGTCCCTTTGGCAAAAACCGGAAACTCATACACTCCTAACGGACCATTCCAAAAAATTGTTTTACCATCTTGCAGTTTGTCTCTAAAAAGTGAGATCGTTTGGGGGCCAATATCGAGGCCAATATCGCTTTTGTTAAAACCTTTTTTTAAATCAACCAAAGAGATAACTCCCTCATCGCTAGCCAGATTAGAGACCATAAAATCAACAGGTAGAATCAGGGGAATTCCGCGGTTGTTAGCCAACTCAATGATTTCCTCTGCGGCAGAAAGAAGGGAGTCCTCAACCAGGGAAGCCCCAACATCAACTCCTCTAACTTTGAGAAAGTTAAAAGCCATGCCCCCTCCTAAAAAAAGAGCATCGATTTTGTAAAGTAATGATTTTAAAACTCCGATCTTTGAGGAGATTTTCGCCCCTCCGATAAGGGCATAAAAGGGGCGTTGGGGAGAAATGAGAAGAAGATTTAGATTTTGGATCTCTTTTTCCAAGAGAAATCCTGCGGCTGCTTTGCCTTTAAAATAGGGGGCAATCGTATACGTAGAGCTATGCTTCCTGTGGCACGCGGCAAAGGCATCGTTGACGTATAAATCTCCGTAAAGGGCTAATTTTTTCGCAAACGAAGGGTCTTCATCGGGAAACTCCTCAGCCCGGTGAAACCGGAGATTTTCGAGGAGCACCACCTGGCCAGGAACGAGTTTTTCCACTACTAGGCTCGTTTTTTCTCCAAGGGAATTGGGAGCCATAATAACAGGCCGTTTGAGGAAGGCTTCCAGTGCTTTTGCGCATGGCGCTAAAGAGAGCTCGGGATCAACCTCTCCTTCCGGTCGACCCAAATGGCTCATGAGAATGACAGAGCCTCCTTGTTCTAAAATAAAATTTATAGTGGGTGCTGTCTCTTTTATCCGGGTTGCATCGATTACATGGAGATCGTTGTCGAGAGGCACGTTGTAATCGACCCGAACGAGTACTTTTTTCCCTTGGATAGGGAGATCCTTTACGCTAAGTTTAGCCACTTTTTATTTTCCAAAATCTTTCTTTACGTATATCAATTGAAGTGTGGTTCATCCAGTAAAAAAAAGTTTTCTCGAAAGAATAAGGAAAGAATACGGGAACACCCCCCTTTTAGAAGAGGAGGCTTTTTTTGATCCCCTGCAACAGTTTTCCCTATGGTTAAAAGAGGCTATCACTGCAGGGGTCATGGAGCCCAATGGGATGGTGCTTAGCACTGCCCTTCCTTCGGGCAGAGTCTCTTCGCGCACAGTGTTGTTAAAAGGGATAGATAAAGAAGGGGGGTTTATTTTTTATACCAATTATACGAGTCGTAAAGCGGGTCAACTATCGCACAATCACGCGGCTTCTCTTTGCTTTTGGTGGAAGGAAATTTACCGCCAAGTCGTGGTAGAAGGGGTGGTGGAAAAAACAACGGTGAAAGTCTCTCGCAACTACTTTGCTAAAAGGCCACGAGGTGCTCAAATCGCAGCTTGGGCTTCTCAACAAAGTACTCCACTAGTCGATCGAGAAGCATTGGAAGCGGCCTACGCCTTTTTTAAAAACAAATTCCAGAAGCAGAAAATACCTTATCCCCCTCAATGGGGAGGATACCGATTCATTCCCGATCGGTTAGAATTTTGGCAAGGTAGAAAAAACCGCTTACACGACCGACTCGTCTATGTCAAAGCTAACGGGCAGTGGGTGAGGAGCCGCCTCTCGCCTTAAACGGGCACGGGCAGGGGGCTTATTCCAATGTGAGAAATGGATTTGCGGATTGAGTAAATCCGTTTCCCTTTTTCCTGTTCTTAAGTTCAACGCGGATGCTATAGAGAAGGTCCTGATCAAAATCCAACGAAGCCGCGTGTTCGAGATACTGCTGGGGAATTTCGGAAAAGAGTCTTCCTTTGTATTTTCCAAGAGGCATAACTTTCATTCTGATCGGGCGTGAAAGAAGCTTTAACAGCTCTTCGGTTGTGCGGAACCCCTTGGCCAGATGTTTAAATACTTCAATGTTTGTCATCACGTCGCTCATCGCTCTATGAGTCTCATCTACAGGCACATTGAAATGTTTACCGAGATTTTCGAGAGAATTATTAGGACTATTCCCATAGTACCTTGCAAGGCGTAGGGTATCGATGAGCGTGAGTAAAGAGAGACCGTGGGGTAAAGAGTGCCTTTTTGCGGCATTGATGAGCAAAGCTAGATCAAAACCAATCCCATGGCCCACGATGATTTTTCGGTTAATGATCTTCAGAATTTGCGGAAGGACCTCTTCAATTTTAGGTTTCCCTTGCAACATTTCTGGAGTGATGCGATGAATTTCTAGAGAGGTTTCTGAGATGGGGCATTCGGGGTCGATAAGCGATGCAAAGCTTTCGATAATCCCTTGAAAATTAAATGTGCAAACAGCAACTTCGACAATGCGATCTTTGTGCGGATCTAGGCCCGTAGTTTCGGTATCTAGGCAGACAAAAACTTCATCTTTTAAGAGAGCCATGGAATATTACCTTCGATGATTCTTTGGGTGGTGTTTTGGTAGGAGAGAGTTAACGAGATGGTGTTTTTAGGGAGGAGGGAAGCGATCTTGTCGCTCCATTCAATACAACAGATGGCTCCTTCTTCTTGTAAATATTCATGAAAACCCAATGTGATGAAGTCCTCAGTTGTTTTAAGTCTGTAGAGATCAAAATGGTAGATCGAGATGGCGGGATTCTTTTTTGATGTAAAACTATGCATATAGGTAAAGGTAGGGCTCGTGATCTCCTCTGGATCTATTCCTACTCCAGAGAGAATCCCTTTGATGAAAGTAGTTTTTCCCGACCCAAGATCACCAAAAAAAGAAAAAACGGTACCTAAAGGAGCGTGCTCTCCTACTCTTTTACCAAAAGCAAGCGTCTCTTCGGGAGAAAACGAGGTGAAAATCACCCTTCTACCCATTTAGTGACATAGGGTAAAAACTCTTCGTGTTCTGCCAACCCTTCGACAAAACGGGTGATCTTTTCTTCTTGGAGTTGACCTTGGACAAACTCGAGCAATTCCCCTTCCATTTGAAATCGGTTCTGATTTTGAACCTGCACCAAAGTCATCGGTTTGAGATAATCGTTCTTAAACTCTTCTATGATAGCATCTTTTGTTTGATAAAGTTTGCCAGAAGCAGCGGAAGAGAATACAATTTTCGTGAGGGGTTCTTTGGTGGGTTTGATGTAGTTTTTGATCACTTCGGGATCTTCTGAAACAAAAAAGCGCTTGGCTTTCACACCACCACTCCTTTCGGTATTTTCGGGGCATTTCGAGACCCAATCGTAGATGGCATCTTGAGGATTTGGGTGCGTATTATCTCCAAATACCTTCCCTGTAAAAGGACAAATATAAATTTTTTTGGTTTCTTCATTAACTGAAGGAGGACCTATCCCTATTTTTATTTCTGTCTCGCGCCAGATTTTCCCCTCTTTTTCTAGTTTTTCCACCGCATCTTCGCTATTTTTATAAATGAGCTTGTCGCGTAGAGAGGCAACAGGTTTTAAATTAAATTTTTTTTCCACAAAAAAAAGATAGGCTGTGAGCAGTTCAGGCTTTTTTTGTTCTTTCAAAAAAGAGGCTAATTCTTTGCGTATTGATGGCGAAATAGGTGCCTCAGCCATAAGTGTCCCCAAAAGAAAAGATCATAAAGACAAAAAGAATAACCCAGACCTCTTTCTAAAGGCAAGAAAAAAGGAAGGGGCTATAGTCGATTCTAATCTGAATCGCTCTCCGTGCTTTCTACTTCTTTGAGGGAATAAGACTCGATCCAAGTCTCTTTTTTTGTAGAATAGTTTGCTCTGTAGAAAGTAGTGAAAGCTTTTAAAAGTTTTTTTTCCGATTCAAAAGAATAATATCCACCCTCAATGGCTGGGTCATAAAAACAGAAGAGTTCTTTTTCGGGATTGATGCGTAAAAAAAGGACATGCCCTTCGGATTCATTGTAGACGAAGAGAACCTGGTCAGAGGAGGTAATGTTTGCTCGCAGTTGCTCTCTGAGGTTGTTTGATCCAAGAGGTTCGGGTTTTTCAAATGGAAAACACTCTTGAATGGCGGAGTTTTCCTCCTGAAAAAAAATGCGTAGTTCGATTAAAGTTTGATAATAACCGAGTTGATGAACGTTGTAACCGTCGTTCAGACGCTCTAAAATTCTCTCCATGGGCTCCTCGGGAAACTCTTTTGCAAGAAGGAAGAGAAGGGCACATTCGCCAAAGCAGACCCCTTTTTTTA
>JBIOXR010000104.1:0-11649 GCA_044869735.1 Chlamydiales bacterium | reverse complement strand
AGGGTCACTGCTTCTTTCGCGTTTTCATTGGTCACTTCTTGTTCGTTATAAGCAACCGGGTTGGTTGCGCCTGTTTTCTTATAGATCAATGCCACTGTGGCAATGAGCAAACAGATAAGAGGAATGCGATTCTTTTTCAAAACGAGAAGGAAATTCATCTATTTTTTCGGCATGGAGACCCAGTTCTTTAGGGCTGGGAGGAAATGCCGCTCCTTTGTTAAAATATTTGCAGTCTGCTTAGCCCACGACATGACTTTAAGCACATCGGGGCATACTGTTTCTACCGAAACAGTATCTGGCGTGAGACCCAAGAAATTGGTCGATGTAAACCGTCGGGATGTTGGCCTTTTAGGCACAATAAATGGAAGCTTTCGCCTACTGTCGGGAGATACTAGTTGCATAAGTTGTTCCTCAAAAAGCTTTCGCCTTTAGGCGAGCGTTGTTTACATGACCACCTTATTTGAGAACGATGGTACATGAATTTTTGATTTCCTTCTCGCTTATTCTATCAAAGAGGTCTTTTTGGATTTGAAAAAATGGAAATAGTCGCGAACGACTTCTTTAGAAAGTCCTGCAACAGCGGCGACATTGAGAACGAGCATCATGGTGAGCGAAATGTCGGCTAAGATCCAGGCCAGGTTCACGCGAAGGAGAGCTCCTACAGGCACCATAAAAATGAAGATCCAGCGGAAGAGCTTGATCCATCGACTGCCAAAGAGATATTCCACCGCGCGGTCGAGGCAGGAGGCCATCCCGATGAGGCAGGTAAAGGCAAAGAGGAAAAGAGCCGTGAGAACGAGATAGGGCCCCATAGGACCTAGAGCTTCGCCAAACGCATAAGTTACCATGTTCGTGCTCACTAGGCCTTCTTGCTGATAAGCGCCCGTGACGAGCAGGACGATCAACGTCGCCGAACAGACGATCATGACGAGGAAAGGGGCGATCAAAGTGGCTACTCCATCGATGACGGGATTTTTCGTGTTAGAGCTCGACTGAAGTAAGGGGGCAATACCAGTGGCAGCATCGGTGGCAAAAATAGCGCGGTTAAAGCCATAGATGATAGCCTGCATAACGCCAAAGCCTAAAAAGCCCCCAGCAGCGGCATTAAAGCCGAAGGCGCTTTTAGTGATTAATTTGACGGCAGGCAGGAATTGGTCGTAATGGATGCCGAGCACAGCTAAAGCTCCTCCAATGTACATAATGGCCATCACGGGCACGACGTAGGAAGCTACAGCAGCGACTCTCATAGCACCTCCTAATACCGCAAGACTCACCATGATTCCCATGGCAATCCCTGAAATCCAAGGAGAAATGCCAATCTGAGCTAGCGGCAAGGCAATGGAATTAGCTTGTACGAGAGGCCCAGAAGTAAATGCACCTAAAATAACGACCAGGGCAAAAACGACGGCCATCTTCTTCCAACCCAACCCATCTCTCATATAATACATCGGACCGCCCACATACTCTCCGCGATCATTTTGAACGCGGTATTTCAGTCCTAACACCGTATTGGCAAACTGAACAGCCGAGCCTAAAAAGGCCATGATCCACATCCAAAAAAGAGCGCCTGGCCCTCCCGTTGCTAGGGCGACTGCCATCCCAGCGATATTACCTGTACCGAAACTCGAGGCAAGAACAGCGGACATGGCCTGGTAGCGACTCACGCTCCCCTGTCCCCCCTTCTCTTCTTTTTGAAAGAGCAATGCAAAGCCCATTTTTAATTTTGACAATTGCATGCCACGCAGTTTCCAGGTGAGATACGTTCCAAAGAGGATGAGCGAAGGTAAAACAACCCAAATGCTGAAGTATTTGCTAAAAGAACTTAAAATTAAACTAAGATCCATTAACTACCGTTTTCTTAATTATTCTTTAAATATTATATAATTTTCGTGTAATTAATTCATTATAATTAAATTATTTCAAATATTTACTTTACAAGCAAACCGGTAGATCTTTTTTCCCCCTCTCTTGCACAATCTTCTCTATGAAAGAGAAGATACCTGTAGGGATTTTAGGCGCTACCGGAATGGTGGGACAGAAGCTGGTCGAACTTCTCTCCTGGCACCCCTGGTTTAAAATTACCGCTTTGGCGGCTTCGGAAAAGTCTTCCGGGAAGAAATATCGAGAGGCAATGCAATGGAAAATGCCTTCTCCCCTCAAAGAAGAGATCGCCCTTCTGCCCCTCCAACCGTGTCAACCCTTCCTTCCCTGCAGGATCGTTTTTTCGGGGCTCGATTCTTCGGTCGCTGGAAGTATCGAAGAGGCATTTGCCCAGGCGGGTTATATCGTCATCTCGAATAGCCGCAACCATCGGATGGCTCCCGATGTCCCCCTATTAATTGGCGATGTGAATGGGGAGCATGCCCATCTCCTCTCCTTTCAGAGTCGTTTCCCCGGAAAAATCATCACCAATCCCAACTGTACGGTCATTGGATTGGCAACTGCTTTAAAACCCCTTGCTCTACAGTGGGGAATCGAAAAGGTACATATTGTAACCCTACAGGCCATTTCTGGTGCTGGTTATCCTGGAGTTCCTAGCTTCGATATTGTAGATAATGTTCTCCCATTTATTGAAGGTGAAGAAGAAAAGGTTGAAACAGAACCTCTTAAAATTCTTGGGTCCCTTCATGAGGGGTCCATTATCCCCTATCCAATGGCTATCAGTGCCCAGTGCAACCGCGTAGCTGTTATGGATGGCCATATGGCCTCGGTTTCAGTCCAATTAAAAGAACGGGTAGCAGAAGCCGATCTCATTGCAGCTTGGGAAGAATTCCGGACAGAAGCTCATGGCATGGACCTCCCGACAGCTCCTCGCTCCCCGATTATCTATCACAGAGATGTGAAGCACCCACAACCTAAACTCCATCGCTTTCTCGATAAAGGAATGGCCGTTTCAGTCGGACGTTTAAGGGCTTGCCCTCTTTTAGATTGGAAATTTACTCTTCTTTCGCACAATACCATACGGGGAGCCGCTGGCTGTACTCTTTTAAATGCTGAATATTTGTTGAAAAAAGGGCTCCTCTAAATTTACTATCCGTTTTTTAGGACATAGGAGATCTTTTTGAGAAAATCGATCCTTCTCTTTTTCTTATTCCTTCCTCTCTTCCCGCCTCTTTTAGGCACGCCGACCTCTCTTTTTTGGACCAATTGTACCACCGATATTCTCACCACGGGGATGGGCAATTTCGATGTCGACAACTTTTTTACTATATTCAACAAGCGAGGGAGACATCCCTTTTTTCCACCGAGTATCGGAGTGGAAGTAGGAGTATTTTGTTGGCGCGGATGGAAAGGTGAAGCGGGCATCGATTATCTCGGAGGGACCGATCACCCTTTCTTCTTCAATGGCAAAATCGGCATCGACGAAAATAAACTATTCACCAACTCACCGGCCTTTAATGTGGGAATTTTCGATGTGGGTACGAGCTTCTCGGGGCGCAATCGCACCAATCAAAACGTGTTTGATATTATTATTGGGAAATCGCTACCGAAACCCTTTGGGGGACGTATCTTTGCCGCAGGCTATTTCGGTACTCACGCTTTAGGGAGAGATCGGTATGGATTAATGTTCGGGTTTCTTTATCCTTTTTTTAATTGCGTCGATTGTTGCGGAAAAGAATATACCAAACTCCTCTTTGCAGCCGATTATGCTACTGGCAAAAATCTCATTGGGGGAGGTGGCTTTGCTCTCTGGTATTATTTCACCCCTTATTCGAGTATTGAAACGGGTCCCGTTTGGTTCAACGATGCTCATCTCAATGGCCAATGGAAATGGTCCACCCAAGTGAACATCAACTTCCCCATTTTCCGGGCTTGTTGCCCACAATCATAACATGATTGAAACTTTCATCATCCTTCTTTGCATTCTCCTCAATGGTCTCCTTGCAGGGGCTGAAGCGGCTTTTATTGCTGTAAATAAAACTCATTTACGTGAATTGGCAAAGCAGGGCAAACGCCATGCAAAAACCCTTCTTTACCTTAGGGATCATCCAGAGAAAACTCTTTCAGTGATTCAATTGGGAATCACATTTGTAGGAGCGCTTGCTGCAGGCGTTGGTGGTGCTGGTGCCGAAGAGTCGTTAGCTCCTTGGATGGAAAAGGCTTTAGGTTTAGGCGAGCGCAGCGCAGAATTTTTTGCCATCATGATTGTAGTAGCTGCCATCACTTATATCAGTGTCCTGATTGGGGAGTTAGTACCAAAAACGCTCGGACTTCGTCGTCCTCTTTTCGTCTCTTTAAAAGCAGCACCCTGGTTGCAGATGATGAGTCTTTTTGCTTACCCTATTGTCTGGATATTGGAGAAGTCGACAAAGGGAATCATTGGCCTTTTTCCTCAAAGACACCGCCTCGAAGAGTCGGTTCCTGAAGGAGAAACCGTCCTCTCTATGCCCAACCGGCAATATGTTTTAAATCTTGTAAAACTCGAGAGGACGACGGCTCGTGATATTTTGATTCCGTGGAAAGAGGTCGTGACCTTAGAAAGTACATTCGAGATGGAAAAAGCGAGCAACTTGCTTCTCTCTTCTGGTCATACGCGAGTTCCAGTTTTGAAAAACAATGAAATTGTTGGGATTGTGAATTACAAAGAATTCATCGCCTTCCAAAAAACCGGAGGCACAGAATGGCTTTCTCTAGTAAGACCTCTCCTTTCCATTGAAGAGACTATTCCTGTCTTGGCAGTGTTTAGGTTAATGCAGACAAAACACATGCCTATGGCTGTCGCATATAAGGACAACAAAGCGCTTGGCATAGTCACCATGAAAGATATTATCGAGGAAATCATGGGCGACATCTATGATGAAAATGACGATGGAGCCATCCAGAGGATATTGAGCCGGAGGCTCAAATAAATTAATCGTTTCCAAAAGTAAAAGTATAAACTTTGATCCCTTGGGGAACTTTGATTGCCAATTGGTGCCTCCCGTAGCTGGTTTCAACGACATCGTATTTGCGATCCTCTTCGATGGTGATTGTTTTGACCGTTTTGCCATCGAGCATCACTTCGAGAGGAAGAGAACTCTTTCCCGATGCCACTAGATAGACTTGTTTGGCGAGAAAGTTGAGATAAAGGAAGGAATCATTCCCTGCAGCCATCAGATACTCCTCTTCTGCTAACCAACGCCCTTTTAAACCAACTTGGTCATTCCCCAAAGGAGAGACGAAAGAATAGTCGGTCACTTTCCCGGGTTTAAGAACAATTTCGGGCGTGTAGTTAGCCTCCCTTTGTGTGCCTAGGTAAATTTCAGGAGTCAACAGTCTCGACTGTTTGGATTCTTCTGACATCATGAGAGGAGAAAGTCCTAAAAGCGAACGAATGGCATTTTCCGTCTCCATATAAGCTCCTTCGCCAAAGTGAACCATCCGAATATTTCCGTCTTGATCAATAAGATAATGGGCAGGCCAGTAGCGATTATTGTATGCATTCCAAGTACCATATTCGTTATCGAGCGCAATGGGATAGGAGACGCCGAGTTGCTGCGCCGCTTTACTCACATTCTTCACATCTTTTTCGAAGGCAAATTCGGGAGTATGTACTCCAATGATGACCAAGCCTTTATCTCTATAAGCTTTATCCCATTTTTCTAGATAGGGAAGAGTCCGAAGGCAATTGATGCAGCTATAGGTCCAAAAATCAATTAGCACCACTTTGCCTTTTAACTGTTCCAAAGTAAGAGGAGGGGAGTTGATCCAATTCGATATTCCCTGCAATTCGGGCGCTTTTCCTTTGACTGGGGTTTCCCCTTGGAGTTTTTTTAATTCGGCCTCCAATCGGGGATGATTCTCAACTAAAGAGGTTGGGAGATAGCGCAGCAATCTTTGCTCAAGAAGCATTTCCCAATGAAGCGCCAAGACAACAGATAGGAGAATCATTACTCCTCCAAACACACGCCTAATCGCTTCTGCATGCTTTGAGAGAAAACGGGAAGCCTCAATTGCCTTGCTACTGCCATAAGCGATCAATAAAAGAGGAATCGCCGCACCAAAGCTATAGGCTATTGTCATTAGAACGGCGGTCTGGGTAATTTCACGTGTAGCAACAAGTGTAGTTATTGCTGCTAAAATGGGACCTGCGCAAGGCGTCCATAATAGACCTAAAGGAATGCCAAATGCTACCCCTCCCCAAAATCCTTTCTTCGGTTCTTTCTGGATTTTTTGACCTGCATTTGCAATTCCTGCTGTAATTCTTGCAAACCAGTTGGACAACGATGGGAAAAGCATCACCAAACCAAAGAAAAATAATAGACTAATCGCACCATAGCGAAGAATTGTGGGCGAGATTCCCGTGATGCGGATAAGAGCTGCAAGCGCTAAGGTAAAAAACGCAAAACTTGCTACAAGCCCTACAATGACTCCTAGAGGGCGCATTTTCCTTTGCAGCGTACCTGAAGCAAGAAGAGCAGGAAGAATCGGTAAGATACACGGAGACAATACAGTAATGACCCCTGCAATGCAGGCAAATAAGAGTAATACTCCCATATAGTAATAAATATTTGATATTGATTTTCCAAGTCAAGATTGCTACAATCTTTTACATGAAAAATAGAAAAACTCATTTTTCTCTTTCCCTACTCCTACTGTGCCTAGCACAGTAAATTCTTTAACTTTTATCTAATTATTTTTTTAACAAGCTTCAAAAACGAAAAGGGGTATTTAAGGGAGTAAGTATGAAATCAATTCTCTCCAAAACATCGATGGTTGCCTGGGCTGTATGGATGCTCGGGTCGATATTTTACGCTTATCAATATATTTTACGGGTCATGCCCAACATCATGATCGACGACATTATGCAACAGTTCCACATCGGAGCTGCAACCTTCGGACAATTTTCCGGAGTGTACTATCTCGGCTATTCGCTCATGCACTTGCCGATTGGCATCCTCCTCGATCGCTTCGGCCCTAAAAAAGTCATGACGGGTTGTATTTTGTTGGTAGTTGCCGGCCTCATGCCTCTGATTTTCTCTGATTATTGGGTCTATCCTATCCTCGGTCGTGTTTTGATTGGAATGGGCTCTTCTGCTGCGATCTTAGGCGTTTTCAAAATTATCCGCATGACCTTTAGCGAAAACCGCTTTTCCAGGATGTTGAGCCTCTCTGTCACCATAGGTCTTATCGGGGCAATCTATGGCGGAGGGCCTGTGAGCTACATGCGCGACATTTTTGGATACCAAACAGTGATTCAATTAATTGCAGCTTCAGGGCTCGCATTGGCCGCCATCACCTATTGGATAGTGCCTGATGTAAAAAATCCACCGCAGTCTTCCATCTTCTCCGATATTAAGGAGGTACTCTCCAATCGTCGCGTCCTTATGTCTTGCTTATTTGCAGGACTTATGGTCGGGCCATTAGAGGGGTTTGCCGATGTCTGGAGTTCTATTTTCCTCAGGCAGGTTTACGGGTTCGATAGCGCTATTGCTGCCAGCTTGCCCTCTTTGATTTTCATTGGGATGTGTTTCGGCTCGCCCGTACTTAATTTCATCGCCGAGAAGAGCAAGAACTTCCTCGCTACCATTGTTGGGGCTGGCATTGCTATGGGGGCCTGCTTTTTCCTTTTTCTTTCATGTCAGGTAGCCTCCTCTTTACTCACAATGAGTTTTCTTTTGATTGGAGTGTGCTCTGCTTACCAAATTCTCGCCATCTACAAAGCTACCACATACGTTAGAGAACATGTAGCCGGTTTAACGACTGCGGTGGCGAATATGATCATTATGATTTTTGGATACGCCTTCCACTCTGCCATTGGAGGGATCGTCAACGCCTTAGGTGGGCCATCTACCCCAGCAGCACTCATCTCAGGTATTATTGTAATTCCCCTTGCCCTTTGCATCGGTACTGCGGGGTTTGGGTACCTTTTTGCCAAAGAACGGACAGAGGAGAAACTTTATGTATCTTCAAAGTAAACTTTTTGTTGCAGTAAAGCCCATTCTTTTAGTTCTTGCCCTAAAACTGAGGCATCTGCCTTGAACATGCGTTCCACATCAATACGGTTGAACGCCCCTTTCCGATAAAAGATATAGCGAAGATCTTTATCCGAGGCACTGATAATCAGTTCTATCATTGCCTTCAAACTCTCCAAAAAGGTGATTTTTTGTTCAGATAACATATTATTCCAAACGATCGTCAGAGAAGTGTTTGCATTTGCAACTTGAATATCTTTTAAATCTTTCAGACTCTCGGAAGGACTACACACTTTATCCAAAGTTTTTAATACCCGATTGCTTTGGTGATTTTTATTTAAAGAAACGAATTGAAAAGAGTAACCAGGGTCAATTTTAACGCAACGAGCCGCGACGATTTTTCCTTTTCCATCCTTCATCCATATAAACCCTGCATTTCTTGCATCTCCTCCAATACCATCGGTATCCGCAAGGAGTCTAATGGCTGCGAGCATCTCCATTGAACCTTCTAAAGGAACCTCTTCTCCCTTTGAAGTTAAGATCTTTTCGGGGAAACGATGATATGTTTCGATAAATTGTGTGAATTTTACTTTTTCACCCGCGACTCTAATGGTCGCAGTAGCTAAATCGTTGTAACCATTCACCATCTTGGACATAACCTGAAGAGATTCTTCTACATCAACTAAGAGCATTTTTGCTTTTTCACTAGCAATGAAAGGATTAATTGTTTTTAGTCGAGAGAGATAGGTAGGAGGAACGATAAACCTACCTTTAGCGAATAAGGAATAGAGATCCCTTCCTATTTTTTCGAGGATAGCTCCTAGATTAATTTGCCAAGTTAATAATTTCGCTTTTGGAAATGGAGGATCTTTCGTTATGCGCTGCGGGTCGCCCATTTTTCCCATCCATTTCGAGGTATGACGCAATTCGTAGATGGCACCCATGCCAACCCCTTTTGTTTTTTTATCTACTGCTTCAAAGCCATCCTGATAGATAGAACAGAAAGGTAAACTCCTTAAGATTGAGGAGGTACTGGCTTCCATATCCGTCTATGTTTTTTCTACTAAAAAAAACCGTAAGCCTAGCATTACAAGGGATAAAAAGACGAAGAATACAGGAAGTGTTGCAGGATGATTGGGTAGTACACCAATGAGAAGAAGGACCACCACTGCAACGCTCATATTAATAAAATTCATCACCGCTGAAGCATTGGATTTGTTTTGTGCATGGGACATCGCTAAGCCAGATGCGTTAGAAAAAATGAGAGAGAGTCCCACATAAAGAAAGGGCATGGGAGCAAAAAGAGACCAGGTTGAGACAACCCCAAAAAGAAAAAGCGAGAGCATTGCCAAAGCACTTATAAAAGAAATGGCAATTCCCAATTTCAAAATGGATAGAATCTCCTTTTTACCTGCCAAGCGGTTGGCGAAAAGCGAACCCACAATCATACCTATCGGGGGAATGAAATTTAAAACTCCATATTGGTCCGGTTTAAGTCCAATACGGTCTATGCCAATAAAGGGTGCTTCGGTTGCAAAGAGATAAACTACAGAAGTGGCGCACCCCATCATGAGAGCGCACGCAACTATCTTTTTATTTTTAAACTTTCGAAGAAGTCCTTCTTTGATTTTTGCTCCATCTAAAGCGTCGGGGTCGAGTTCCACTGCTGTCTCGGGTAAAAAGAGAGAAAGGAGAAGAAGCAAAAAGCTATAAAAGGTCAAAAAATAGAAGTTGCTCTCCCATCCCCACTGCTTGGTCAATATTCCACCTAAAGCAATGGCTAACCCCGGAGCAATGGCAAAGGTGAGCATCACATAGGAGATCTTTTTTGTGGCCAATGTTTGGCTATAGGTATCGCCAATCATCGTAAAAGTTATTTTCAACCCAACGCTACTACCTAGAGCTGTTAAAAAACGTCCAACGATGAGGAGCCAGTAGAGATGGATTCTTCCTGCAAATAAAATCAGTAAAGATCCCACAATGGCCACCAGAATACCGAGATAGAGAGTTGGTTTGCGACCATACCTATTTGAAAAAGGGCCATAGGGGAGATTGCCAAGGGCATAACCAACCAAAAATGACGTCATGGCTAGTTGGCCGACGCCTGTGCTTATCTCCCATTCTTTCGTCATTTCGGGAAGAGCGGGAGTAAAAAGTACGGCAGCAACAGAAGCAAAAGATGCCAGCAATAATAAGATTAAAAGTTGAGGTTCTTTTGCCTTAGAAGAGAGCATTCACTTACTCTATCGAATCTTCTCAAATTGTTGGAGTCTAAAAAAAGAGAGTCACCACTTCTAAAATCGATTGTACCGTTGCTAAAGTCTGCAACTGAGAATCGAGAATGGGATTATACTCCACTAGCTCGAAGGCAAGGGGTGGAGTTGCAGAAAGAGACCTTAAGCAGGCGAGCAGTTCATTTTTATCCAAGCCATGGGGCTCTGGTGTGTCAACAGCAGCCGCAAAAAGGGGATCGAGACTATCGAGATCCAATGAGATCCCATAGCCAAGGGTGGCGGCATGGGTAATTTCTAGCGCCTCTTGCCATACGCTTCTCAAGCCCCTTTTTTTAATTTCCTCCATGAAATAAACCCTGACACCTAACTCATTGAGAAAATCGACCTCCTCTTCTTCGTAACTTCTAACCCCTAGAAGAGCAACATGCTCTGGTTTAATTTTGGGCTTGGGAGATAGAACCGTTGTAAGCCTTTTATCTCCATACCCCAAAAGGACTGCTAAGGCCATTCCATGCACATTGCCGCTATGGGAAGTTGCAGGAGTATGGGAATCCATATGGGCATCTATCCACAGCAGACCGATATCTCCCTCTGATCTTTTTGCCTCTGCCATCCCCGACCACGTGCCAATAGCTGAGGTGTGATCACCTCCAAGAGTGACAAAAAAAGTCCCCTTTTGTGACAACTCAAAGCATGCCTTTGCCAAGTCTCTCGCCACCTTAGCAATAGCATCAACATCATTTGGCTTTCCCTCGGCGCTAAAATTCTTGTAGAGATCGAATCCCAAATGGTGAGAACAAAAAGCAGGAGCCTGTTCGCACCCTTGTACGTTGGCTCCTAAACTAGACGAAAAACCAAGATAGATTTCCATTTAATGGTATATATAATATCCTCTATTGCTGTGTAAATTCTTTTATGACTGATGTTTATTCACTTGATCGAAAAATAAGAGAAATAGAAAAAAAGCTAGCGGCTCCCCTCCTGACAAAAGTAATGCAGGAAGCCCAAAGGCGTGGCTTTGATTTTTTCGATCGCTTTTCTTTGCCAACTTTTCATTCAATGGAAGAGGCGTTTCACTGCCGGTATTTTTACGTGCCCATCCTTTACAAACTGGGGATGAACCGAGAGGCAGCTAAAACGGGCCAAGCGACATTTGAATATCTCTACCCCCAACTACACTCTGCGGTTGCAAGTAAAATAGAGGAGTGGCTGGGTAAAAGAGACCCTTCTTATGATAATTTTTTAAAACACCACCCTTCTATCGCAACCATTGAACACCGCATCAAGGGCACTCATTCCATCTGGAAAAAACTTTCCAGTTTAGAAGAGCCGTTTGGTGATGTGATCAAAGATTACATCGGCGTGCGATGGGTGATGAAAATCGGAGAAAACCGCCTGGATGCACTTATCGAAGGAGTGACTTTAGCTCCCTTGCGCCATCTCAAAAGTTATCGCAACCAAGTTTTACCCCAATCCTCTGGTTTTGATCTGGAGCCGGTGATTAAACTCTGCTATGTGAT
>JBIOXR010000103.1:0-4637 GCA_044869735.1 Chlamydiales bacterium | reverse complement strand
CTATGTGATCGATCGTTTCCCCTTAGAGTTGCAAATCTGGGGAGGTGACATTGGGCACTTCCTTTCAGCAAAAGGATATGCAAATTACAAAGCATGCATTCCCTTCCCTCCCAATAAAAACGACCTCTCTAAGCTAGAATGGGACAACAGGCTGACTATGGCTCTTGAAGGAGTTAACTTTCGACGTTATATGTTCGAAGAATTGGTGGGAAAACGCCCCGATTATTCCCCATTTAAGCCCTTTTTACTTCAAAAACGCCCTCTCCACCATCATTCCCTTCGCTTCTCCTCTTCTCCCCTGCCTCTTTATCAGTTGGCTCATCTGACATTTGAGACTACTCCATCAATTGAAACCACCATTGATCGCGAGAGCGATTCCAGTAATCCAGGAGGCTTCATCCGAAGCTAAAAAGGCAACCGCAGGAGCTATATCTTGTGGCTTACCAATTCTACCTAAAGAGGTGCGCGATTCTACCGTATCGCGGAACTCGCTTTTATTAATGCCTGCGGAGATCACCCCTTCGGTTTCTACCATGCTGGGATTAATCGCATTGACCCGAATCTTGCGCCCACCTAATTCTTTACTGAGAGAAAAGGTGATGGCATCGACGGCCGCTTTTGTTGCGCTATATACTGCTGTGTTTGGAGGAGGAACGAGCGATGCTTGCGAGCTAATATTAATGATGCTGCCTCCTTCAGAGCCAAAGAGCTTTAGAGCTTCTTGCGTCACAAAAAGCAAACCTAAGACATTTAGGTCGAACATCTTATTAAAATGTTCTTTTGTAATCTTCTCTAGAGGAGCAAATTCGTAAATCCCTGCGTTATTTACTAAGATATCGAGCTTCCCCAAAGCCCGTTTTATCTCAGCAAAGAGATGTTCGATTTGCTTTTGATCGGAGACATTAGCTTTGAGAGCCACTGCTCTCCCTCCCTTCTTGACAATCTGTTCGACTACCTCATTAGCCTGTTTTTCACTGGAAGAGTAATTTACGACAACCGTAGCTCCTTCAGAAGCTAGTTGCAGGGCAATGGCTGCCCCAATTCCTTTAGACGCTCCAGTGACAAGGGCTATTTTTTTTTCGAGTCTTTTTACCATAGTTCCTTCTATAAGGAATTCACTTTCACTTGTTTTGGAGCAATCAATAAAAGAAAGAAATGGGTCAGGGCAAAAATAGTCATTAAAAGCAGGCCATATCCAACGAGATAAATCCCTGGGCTTGAGCTCAATCTCTCTATCTTCCTGTAATTAAACACCCAGTTAATATTTTTCTCCGGATTAGTTAAAATCCATGTCAAGAGAAGAAGCATCCACATCAGAGCGCTTTGAAACAACCATGCTCGTTTATCATACCCCAATTTTCGAATTAAATAGATATAGAGAGGAGGTAAGAGGAGATGGAAGAAAGAAATGCCTCTCAATGGAAGGGCAAGAGAGCTATTAAACATGTAATCGACTAAATGGATCCAATGGATATCGAAAAGAAGGATGAGGAAAAAATCGATGATCCATAGTGACTCGAGGACGAGGCCTCCCACTGCTGCCATGCTAGCTAGGAGAGGCACTTCTCCCATCACAGCAAGGTACGTTAAAAAGAGCGACACGTCGGAGAACCACAAAAAATTTGCCGGTCCATAGGCGATCCAATAGGTAGGAATCATCACGAGCAGGAAAAGAGTAAAAACGATCTTTAGCCATAGGGGTAATTGGAATTTTTTATTCAAGCGACACCACGATTTTTCCAAATTGTTGATTAGATTCTAAATACTGATGGGCTGCTACGATTTGGTGGAAAGGGAAGACTTTGGCAACGATGGGTTTTAGTTTTCCCGAATTTAGGGCATCGAGAATAAAATGTTTGGCTCGGTCGAATTTTACTGGATCTTCAACGATTTCAAAAAGGATATACCCTCGCATGGTGAGCGATTTATTTAATGCTGTGAGAAGAGGAAAAGGCGTAGGCTCTGGGCTAAGAGCTCCGTACTGAAAAAGAATGCCCCCGGGAGTCATGCTTTCAGCCAAATCGAGGACTCTTCTTCCCCCAACGGGATCGAATACCACCCGAGCCCCTTTTCCTTGGGTGATCTCTTGTACTCTTTTCACTAAATCTTCTTCTTGTGAAACAATCACCTGGGCGGCTCCCGCTTTGAACAGACTCTCCTTTTTACTCTTCGTGCGCGTGACTGCTATCGGCATCGCTCCTGCGAGATTGGTGAGTTGAATTGCTGCCAAACCTACGCTACTTGAAGCCGCTGGAATGATGACATAATCCCCCTTTTTAATAGCTGCAATTTCAATCAATGCCCCATACGCCGTGAGATACTGCATCCAAATAGCGGCAGCTTCGACAAAACTCAGTGAGGGGGGATTTTTCACCACAGCTTTAACAGGAACGGTAGCTAACTCTCCATCGACACCATATTTTCCTTGTCCAAACGAAGGAACGACACTGACAGCATCTCCCACTGCTATCCCCGTAACGCCTGGCCCTACCCTCTCTACAATGCCCGAAGCTTCGTATCCAATGCGTGAAGGGAGATGGGCAACTTCAAGGTAATTTCCCGAGCGGTACATAGCTTCTGCGCGATTAAGACCCAAGGCTTTCACTCTAAACTGCACTTCGCCTTGCCCGGGAGGAGCGACCTCAATATTATCTATCTGAAGAACTTCAGGGCCTCCCGTTTTATGGAAACGAACAACGCGAGTCATCCAGCCTCTCCTTGTTTAAACAGTTTCTAAGGCTGTAACCGATTTTTTTATATACTACAAGAATTCTTTCATTTATTTATTGAATAAATAAGGAGGTGGGATATGGCTAAAGGTGTGAAATCGCCAGCAAGTGCAGCAGGAACATTTCTATTAGGGGGCAAGCTGCCGATCTGTCGGATGGGATTTGGAGCGATGCGCATCACCGGACCGGGCATATGGGGAGAGCCTAAGAATCCTCAAGAATCGAAAGCCGTACTGCGCCGAGCCATAGAACTAGGTGTAAATTTAATCGATACAGCCGATTCCTATGGTCCAGAGGTATCCGAAAACTTGATCGCTCAAGCTCTCTATCCCTACCCTTCCGATCTTATCATCGCCACCAAAGGAGGATTGACGCGCCAAGGACCCGATCTGTGGGCTCCTGTGGGAAGGGCAGAATATCTCCACCAGTGCGTCGAGATGAGTCTTCGTCGTTTGAAACGCGATTGCATCGATCTCTATCAACTCCATCGCATCGATCCTAAAGTGCCAGTCGAAGAGAGCCTGGGCATTTTAAAACAGTTACAACAGCAGGGGAAAATCCGCTACATCGGCCTTTCAGAGGTCAATGTAGCCGAAATTAAAAAAGCACGAAAAATCGCCGATATCGTCTCAGTGCAAAATCTCTACAATCTTTCCGACCGCCATTCAGAAGAGGTCCTCAAGTACTGCGAAGCCGAAAATATTGGCTTTATCCCTTGGTTTCCAGTAGCGAGCGGAGAACTCACGCACCCCGGTGGAGAGCTCGATACGCTTGCCAAACAAAAAGGAGTCACTCCAGCACAACTCTCTTTAGCCTGGCTACTCAAGTGTTCGCGCGTCATGCTTCCCATCCCCGGCACTTCTTCCGTCGCCCACCTCGATGAAAATGTCGCAGCAGCAGGAATTACTTTGACAGATAGGGAATTTACTCAGCTCGGAACGTTACAGAAAAAGTGAGATATTCAAGAGATTGTCATGAAGGGAGCGCCCCACGGCCGACGAAGTCGGCAAGCGCCGAGCGGTCGCTTACTGGCCTACGGCCAGTCGTGGGGTAGTGAAAGTGGTTCGATCTACTTGGTTAATTGTTTTTGTTTTTCTTGCCGTATTTTCTGGATGCCAGAAAAAGCATACTCAAAAAGTAAAAGCTTCTTGTAATATTTTAAAATCTCTCCCTGAAAAAGACGTTAAGGACCTTGATTCTTTTTTCCAGCTTTTGTGCCGTGAATATGATTTTGCCTATACTTTATTTGGGAAAAAGCCCATGTCAATGGCTTATTATTCCTCAAACTTAACTTCATGGTCTATTTATCATCCAATTGAGTATCTCACCTTAGAAAAAGGATGGGAGCTATGGAAAAATTATAGTATTTTTTTCCCAAGTAATGAATTTGTTTTAAAAAAATGTAAAGATAAAAATACTTTAGCCATTTTTCTGATAAATAAGACTCAAGTTCTTAACGCCATTACAGAAAATCTGATCAAATTTGAAGAGATCTTAAATCAAAAAATTGAACCGGATGACTTTTTGCATCAACTCTGTGACTTAGAACAAAATGTCATGAAGTTGCTGAACGACAATACAGAACTATTAGGAATCTTATTAGGATATGGAAAAGTAAATGCAATGCTTTTTGAGCGTAAAGCAAACATTTTCAAATATATAAATGCGAAAATGACCCCCCCTTTCACCTCTCGACGAGATATAGAAAAATTAGAGCCGCCTGGCCAAAATTTTATCGAGCTTTATAAAAGTGAAGAATCTAAACCCGATATAGTAATTAGTTCTCCGATATCCAATTGTGATTCGTTAGCAGATGAACTGAATGATATCTTATCGCACGAAGAGATTTTTGAATTGTATGGAAGTGATTTTTTCCTCGATAGGTTCATTTCACCAGTATTTATGTTC
>JBIOXR010000102.1:0-11151 GCA_044869735.1 Chlamydiales bacterium | reverse complement strand
GCCGATAACTTGAGCGATTACCTTTTCAATCTCCGGAAGGCAGGTGTAGGGATCCTTTTTAAAAGCAGCTCGCATATCCATCAGAAGAGCTCGTGTAACCCATCCCGATACGAGGGCTTGCCTCCATTCTAAAAGCGTGGCAAGAGTGCGCAACCGCTTAGCTCTTTTCCCTCTCGAAGAGGGATAACGCAGCTCATTTTTAACAACCGATTGATGAGAAGAGAAAATCTCTTCCACTGAAGGTGTAAGAAGAGCGTTCCTACCCTGATTCAATAGAATAGTGTCTCTTCTTTGGAGCCAAGGAATCAGGCAATTGAGGTCGTGCTCTTCTTTAATCGTTTTTTCTTCCAACGAACCTGGAGGGACAAGATGAAGGGCCCGCTCTTCGAGTAAAAGAGAAGGAACTATCGAGAGAAGCCATGCGTAACTATTAAGGGGCATTGCTTCTGAGACACGAGGAGAAAGGAGTTCATTTAACATCGAGATATAAAAACCCTCTTCCTTGGAATGAGCTCGTAACAGTTTGAGTTCTGAGGCTATCTCTAAAGGAAAATGAGTAGAGAGTGACGGGCACAGGGGAGGTGTAAATTCCGCTGTAATAGAGCTCATTTGGCGCATTACTTCGCAAGTCGCTTCTAAGAAAAAAACTGTTCTCAGCTGGAAAGAGGAAAGATCACTCTTTTTCTTTTCGTATACTTCCTGCAGATCGTTTGAAATTACTCCTGAATGTTTATAGGGAGATCGTGCTTGAAGAAAGGCCTCACTCGATTCACTAATAGAAGAAGCCAAAGCAGAAGGGAGATGAAAAAAAGGAAGAAAATCTTGGAGGTGATGGGTAGCTCGCAAGGTGTTTCCTCGCGATGTTGTTTGGAAAAGAGGCAGAGGAGTGTTCTCGGAAGAGCAATGAACTAATCCCCATTTGAACGTTTGTTCAAGTAGTAAGGGAGAAACAAAGGAATGGAGAAAAGCTAAAGAGAGTGGGGTAGTGGTTTTTTCAATGGAAAAAAGTTCCAAAACAATCTTTAAATAATAGGAAATATGAGCACCACTCGAACGGATCTGCCCGTCAGTAAGCAAAGCTTGTAAAGGATCGGAAATGCTAGCTGAAGATAACTTTGGAAGTTGCAGTAGCGATCGCTCGATAAACTGCGTGTAGCTAAGAATTTCCGATTCTTTTGGAGAAACGATCTCCTTTTCATTCAATTCTACTGGTCTGCTTTCCACTGTTTGAAGAGAAGCAGGAGCTTTTTTCGCTATAGAATTTGTGGAGAGAGTAGGAGAAAGTTGCGCAAGAGGAAGATAATAAAGGGAGTTAGTGTTAGGAAGCCTTCCTGGACCATAGAGGATAAAAAGACCTGCATTAGAAATATTTTCAGTTTTTTTCGAAGTGTTACGAGTGCACTTAATGAGGGCCTGGGCGAACGCGGCAATTCTCTTCTCATCAAAAACTTGAGCAAACTGATCGTAATGAGTGCAGACTAGGGAAATCATCGTATTACATTCCTCCTCTTTGAAATTCTCAGGAATATTATGGAGAAAAACCCGGACTGCTCTTTCTTGCTCTCTTAGGAGATGTTTAAATTCCGTAAATAAATCGGGTGAATGCTGGTCCAATAGTGCCCGAAATTTCAGTAAAAGCGAATTGCTCTCTTTAAAATCAATAGCTTCCAGTAACCTCCGGTAGTGAAGCAAGTGTCTTTTTATATAAGCCCGATCCTTCACGGTTGTAGTTTTTCCTAAGGGTTCGCTAAGTAAAAGAAGGGAGAGCCAAGGATTAGGACTTTCCTGCAGATAGGCGTTAAATTCGTCTATGATATGAAGAAGGGGGGTTAATTTTTTCTTCTTAGCTTTATTAGTACCAAAGCGAGCTTCGATTTTCTGAGTATTGATTTGTTTAGAGCTTATTTCCGTTTTAAATGCTTTCATCACATTTTGCTGAAAACTGCCTGCAGGATTTCCAACTGTTACTCTGTAACTTAGTAACTCCAGGCGCAAAGGTTCACAGAATTGTTCCCTTGCTATTTTTTTCGCTTCTTTGGGCAACTGATCTTCTAAAGAGTGATCGATATAAAGCTGTAATTTATCGAATAAGGTAAAAGCGGAAGAATTAACTTCGGGCCAAAATTTAGTTCTAATCTTTTTTGCAAACTCTTGCCCCCTACGGTGAACCTCTTGCAGGTCTCCTAAAGGTAAATAAAGGACTTCTCTTACATAGAAAACGGTAGCGGCTAAAAAACCGATATAGGTATCGAAATTTGCCGCGATTTCTTCCCTCAGACGTTTCAAAGGCGCAACCCGTAGAATTCGCGAAGGAGATTCTCGCATAAATTCATTGCCCCATAGCCGATCCAATTGCGATGATAAATCGCGGCTTTCCTTAATTAAATTAGTATAATTCTTTTTATTATCCTTAACTGCTTTTTTATAGACTTCCATTTTTAGAATTAAATCTGGCAAAGTCTCCCAGAGTGGAATATTATGGTTTTGAAATTGTTTGATATGGGGAAGAAGACCCAGTAGAGCTGGGTGAACAGAAAATCCACTGGTCACTTTACAATAAGCCTGGGTCTTTGTAAACGCAAACTCATAAAAAGCTGTGATATAGAGGATAACTTCCTCATCCCATTTTGAAGAAGAAGGGGCACTTTTTTTAAAATCCTCTAGTATTTTAAAAAAATCTTTGAATGACGATGACGATTCATACACGGGAAAGAAAAGGAGAGGCCACTCGGAAACGGTTTTTATAATCTCAACCATCTCCTCAGTAAAATAAGCTTCCATTTCTATTAAATCACTCTTCAAAGCACTAGAGGTATCTTTTAGTACAGAAGTATACGCATCAAAATCTGCAACAATTTTATTTATTATTTCGATATAATTATTAAGCTCGCGAATAGTGTCCGTCTTTTTTAATTCAATAAAAATTGAATTCCACAATTTCGCCACTCCCTTCCATTTTTCTTGGCACAGTTCAGCGGTAATATTCTCCGAGCGGAACAATGCAAATAGGAATAATGAAATTTTTGTACTTAATTCACTAAATGCATCTTTTCCTTTTATTATTGCCCTTTCTTCATTAACTCTACCAACCCATTCATATTCATCAAAATCTGGCTTTACTAGCTTTAATAACTTAGAGATTCTAACTAATAGATAATTAAAAAAATTAAAAGTGCACGGAAGAGAAGAATATTCAGAAGAATAGATTCGTACGCCTTCTGTAACTTTGTCGTACCACTCCCCTACCTGTTCTTTCATCCTTTCGGTTTTGGATTGTTGGGCAGTGCGAGAGAACATCTCTTGTTCCAACAGTAAGGGTGAAATTTCTGTGCTAGGCGAACGACTCTCAGTCACCTCGGCTGTTTCTCTAGATTGTTCCTGTGAAAGGAGAGGAAGGGGTATGTTCTTCTGGGTTGGGGTAGTCGGAGTAATACTCATATTTAAACTTTAAAAAAAGAAAAAATATACCTTAGTGTGTCTTTTTAAGGAACTAACAACCTACTTAGCTCAAGGTAGCCACCATCTCCTTTAGAGATTCGCGCCGTTATTCAATTGCAAAACGAGGCATATAAGAAGTTATTACAAGCGCCAAAAGAGTTAAAAACTAAACTTTAACTATAGCAATTTTCGTGGGCTCGCCATTAATATCCCACGAAAAGGCTTGTGAGTGGGGCTCTAAATTGAGTTCCAGAGCCAAAACCTCTTCAGCGATATAGTCGCGATGGAGGTGGATAGCTTCAAGAACCTTTTCACTCGTTTGAAGGTAAATTTTGATTCTGTCGGTAACGGCAAAACCGGCATCGCGTCGCATGGTATTGATTTTATTCACGAGCTCTCGAGCAATCCCTTCATAAATGAGGGCGTCGTTGAGAGTGGTGTCGAGAGCAACAGTGAGCGTTCCGAGATTAGTTGCTACCCTCCCCTCTTCAACCGAATGGCCGATCTCTACATCTTCTAATATCAGATCGAAAGGTTCTCCTTCAGGTGAAATGGTGACACTTTTCCCATCGAGAAGTTGCTGGATCTGCTCTTCGTCAAATTGCGCAATCAGTTGCGTTGTCTCTTTCATGCGACGTCCTACTTTTTTACCCAAGATGCGGAAGTTGGGCTTGATGGTGTGCGAGACAAAATCCCGTTTTTCTTTGTGGAAATGCACCTGTTTGACATTGAGTTCTTCGGCAATCAAATGTTGCTGGTCGTCTAGAAAAGGGAGGATGCGAGGATTGGTCGAAACGATATGCACGGCAGGAAGAGGTTGTCGCACTTTAAGTTTATATTCTTTTCTCAAGCTATGTCCTAGGCTAACGACGGTTTGAAGGGCCTCCATCTCCTCTTCGAGAAGGGGGTTGCGAAGAAGCGGATCGTATGTGGGAAAATCGCTTAAATGTACGGAAGGAGGCATATCAGCAGTGCGCATATTGCGGTAGATGGCTTCGCTCAAAAAAGGAATGAACGGGGCCGAGATCTGCGCAAGAGCTAGTAACACCCTATAGAGAGTTTCAAAGGCTTGCTGCCTGTCGGGAGTATCTGCATCGGCCCAGAAACGGCGGCGATTTCTACGGATGTACCAATTCGTTAATTGGTCGATAAAGGTCACAAAAGGTTCGACTGCGAGGCTGAGATCGTAGTGGTCCATGCCTCGTTCGACTCTCTCGATCAATTGATGTAAGGTAGAGAGGATCCATTTGTCGATTACGGCCTCGGGCTCTTGCCATCTCGCGGGAGGCGTCCATCCATAAATGCGAGCATAGAGAGTAAAAAAACTATGAGCATGGGTGAGAGGAATTAAAATTTGCCTCAAACAGAGCTCGACACCTCTTTCCGAAAATCGGAGGTCTTCAGCTTTCACAGCGGGACTGTGGAGAAGGTAGAGGCGAATGGCATCAGCGCCATATTTATTGAGAACGAGTTTGGGCTCGGGATAGTTTTTGAGCCGTTTGGACATTTTGTTCCCATCTTCGGCCAAAATGATCCCATTGGTGATCACGTTTTTAAACGCTGGTTTATTAAAGAGTGCTACGCTAAGCACCATAAGCGTGTAGAACCATCCTCTTGTTTGGTCGATCCCTTCTGCAATGAAATCGGCGGGGTGATGCCGTTCGGTTTGTTGTTTGTTTTCAAAAGGATAGTGGTTTTGTGCATAGGGCATGGAACCAGCATCAAACCAACAATCGAATACTTCTGAGATGCGCTTGAATGTTTTTCCATTTTTCTCAAAAGTTAATGGATCGATAAACTGGCGGTGCAAGTCGGCGACCTTTTTCCCTGTTAACTCTTCGAGTTCCGCTAGGCTACCCACGACGTGGATCTCACCGTCATTGCTTTTCCAGATGGGGAGAGGGGTTCCCCAGTAGCGGTTGCGGGAAATTGCCCAATCTCTTGCTCCTTCGAGCCAATTGCCAAATCTCCCCTCTTTAATGTGTGCAGGCGTCCAATGTGTTTTTTTGTTAGCCGCAATGAGTTCTTCTTTTATTTTCTCAACTGCCACAAACCAAGTATCGACAGCGCGATAGATCAAAGGTGTGTCGGAACGCCAGCAGAAAGGGTAGCGATGGTGAAACGTTGCCTGTGAGAAAAGGCGCCCCTTCTCTTTCAGTCTGCGTATAATTGCTTTATCGGCCTCTTTTACAAAGAGGTCAGCATGTTCGGGAATCTCTTTTGTAAATCTCCCATTGCGGTCGATGGGCATAACCAAGGGAATGCCTGCTCTTTTTGCAGCATAAAAGTCGACTTCTCCAAACGCGGGAGCGCTATGGACAATGCCCGTTCCCTCTTCGGCAGAAACAGACTCTTCCTCGATTACCCGAAATGCTCCCTCTTTTTTCTTACTAAGGAAATAATCGAAGAGAGGAATGTATCTTTTGCCAATTAATTCACTCCCTTTGAATTCCCTAAGAAAAGAGTAATTTTCATTAAACACCTTATCGATGACATTTTTGGCCACGATGAATCGCTTTCCCGTAGCCACTTCTTCGACTTCGGCGTATTCGATGAGAGGGCTGACCATAACGGCCAGGTTGGAAATAGTGGTCCATGGCGTGGTAGTCCAGGCGAGAAGAGAGACCAAGGGATCTTCTTCTAAAGGGAACGTCACAATGATAGAAGGGTCGTCGATATCTTGGTAATTTTCTCCCGCCTCAAAATTCGATAAGGGCGTGCCCAATTTGGCTGAGTAAGGCATCACTTTAAAACCTTGGTAGATCAAGCCACTTTCGTAAAGTTGCTTGAATACCCACCAGACCGTTTCCATAAAGGAAGGGTCCATTGTCTTCCAATCATTGGAAAAATCGATCCAGCGGCCGATGCGGTCGACCGTTTTTTCCCACTCCGCGGTGTAACGAAGGACAATCCCTCTACAAGCCTCATTAAATTTCGCAATTCCGAACTCTTCAATAGATAAAGCGCCGGTAAGATTATAGGTCTTTTCTACTTCCTGTTCGATCGGCAACCCATGGCAATCCCACCCAAAGCGGCGCGGAACGTAAAATCCTTTCATCGTTTTATAACGGGGGACGACATCTTTAATAATTCCAGCTAAAAGGTGGCCATAATGCGGCAAACCCGTCGCAAAAGGAGGACCGTCGTACATCGAAAAAAGAGGCCCACTTTTTCTATTTTCAAGCGATTGTTTGAAAATCTCTTCTTTTTTCCAAAATCCGAGGATTTCTTCTTCTCTTTTAACTGTAGATGATTCTAATTCTTCAAACATAGGAAACACTCTAAATCATCTTTTGTCTAAAAGTCAAAGACGAGATAGGATGCGGTTATGGAAAGAATACCCTTTGAAGTCGCGGCTATTTTGGGGCGAGGGACTCTTCCGCAAGACTCCTTTTTGAGTCTAGCTGAAGGAGATGTTTTAGTTCTCGACCAATCTCTTTCCGACCCCCTGTCTTTTGAAATTTCTGGAGTGCCTCAAGGACGTTGTAGGATAGGTAAAGCGGGGCCATATAAATCGATGCGCATTGTAGAGGAGAGGTGAGGGAATGGACGAAAAAGAAACCGTCGTCAAAGTCGATTTAGAAACCTTGGCTGAAGAAAAAGTCTTCCTTCCCGATACTACTCTAGATAGCGAAGAGATAAAAAAATGGGGCTCTTTACCCGTTCAAATTGAAGTTGTCTTTGGGAGGACCCATGTGCCTTTGAGTAAAATTGCCTCCTTGGAGCCGGGAGCGATTCTCTCTTTTGAGCAGACTGAAGAAGAGGGAGTCGAAATCTACGCCAATGGTACCCTCATCGGCCGTGGGGAGATTGTTGCCGTGGGCGATCGGCTGGGAGCTCGCATTCTCTCCTTTCTTTAACATTCCTTTATTTTTGAAAGAAATTTGAAATTGTGGTATAATATTTGTGGGGGTGTAAAGGCTTCGACTGGATAATGAAGTCATGACTGCATGCGGAGGGCGATGGTTGGCCTCCTTAAAAAGCCGTCAAAAACCTAAAAGGCGAAAATAAAGCCGACGACAAAATTGTAGAGCTTGACTTCAGCAAACCTGCTTTAGCACTTGCTGCTTAATTTTGTTGTGCCGTTAGTGGCGCTTAACTGTGCCCCTAACCCGATAACCTAAGATTGGACCAAGGGTCGTAGGATTGTCGTCATTTACTTGGTATGAGGCTAGCTCCAACCGTTTCTCGGGGCTAAACCCTCAAGATCAAATGAAACGACTTAAGCCTAGTGGTGTTCACGAGCAATGGGCTTAAGCTTTTTTCCCGTGGACTAAGCATGTAGTGGTTATGAGGGAAATTATTTAGGACGAGAGTTCGATTCTCTCCACCTCCAATTAATGAGACTTCATTTTTTACGAATGAAGTCTCTTTTTTTTACCATCCTATTGAAAAAATTTCTTTCTATTGAAAATCAACCAAAGTTTTTGGTAATATGACCAAAAATAGTGGTAGATATGTTAGAGTCTCTTTTTGGGAATCCCGTGATCGAAAAAATCTTATTTTTTCTTGTGGTAAACCAGAAATGCTACCCTTCGCAGCTTAGGAAGATCTTTCAAATCCCCCTCTACAGCTTTCAAAGGGCATTAGGGAGATTAGAGAGAGGTGGCGTGATCGTTAGCCATAAAGAAGGGAAAACAATACTCTATCAATTTAATCCAAGATATCCCTTTCTAAATGATTTAAAGAAATTTTTAGAAAGAGCTTATTCTTTTCTGCCTGAGGATATCCGTCAAAAATATTATGAGCCAGTGATTAGGAAGCGACCTCGCAGACAAGGAAAGCCATTATGATTGATTGGACTACCATTTCATTACGCGATCTAGCAGGATATGTTTCAGAAGAACTAAGAAAGAGAGGAATCGATACGATTTTGGTTGGCGGAGCATGTGTAACGATCTACACTGAAAATCGCTACCAATCTTACGATCTAGATTATATAACCTATGTCGATATGAAAAGAGTCAAAAAGGCTTTAGCAGAGCTTGGCTTCATAGAGAGGAAGAAATATTTCAAACATGAAGGTTGTCAATGGTTTGTAGAATTTGTATCTCCCCCAGTTGCTGTCGGTGAAGAGCCGGTACAGAGATTTAATTTGGTTAAAACACCATTGGGAACAATCAAATTATTATATCCAATTGACAGTATAAAGGATCGTTTAGCTAGCTTTTATCATTGGGACGACAAGGAAGGACTGGAACAGGCTGTAAATATTTGCGTTGATTATACAATCGATCTTAAAGAACTTGAAGAGTGGTCTATACGTGAAAAACAAAAAATGAAATTTGAAGTTTTTAAAAAAAAATTACTGAAACTTTAAACATTCCCTATTGTTAGAGAAAGATTTGAGGTGTATTCGCGAAAACGTTTTTCTTTTCTCGGAATGGGAAATATCGGTTGGCTTATGCGGTGTTTGGCGATCGATATAGGAATCTGTGTTCTTTCAAGCTCTATTTCCGTTTTTCCCAGCAAACAGATCACGACTTGCTGACTGATGCCAAGTCAGCAAGACTATTAATCCTTAGAAATCCATGATTTAGGTGACAATTTTTTAAAGCTAGCTTGTCTGGTCCGAAAATTGCAATGATTTATGTTATAACCAAATAGGAAAATAGTAACTTGCCACCAAATAAAAAAAATTATTATTTTGATAGAAGAACAGGAGAATTACAAGAAAAACCCATTTATCGCGAATCCATTCTTCGTTTTTTTTACACTTCAAAAATAGGCAAGCCCCTAGGCATGCTACTTGCCGAGCTCCCTTTTATTTCCCGATTCATTGGCTGGTGGTTCCGCCAATCATGGACCAAAAAGAAGATCATACCTTTTATTGCCCAATTCGGCATCGATGCTACTGAATTCGAACAACCAGTTGAGTCCTATCCCTCTTTCGACGCTTTTTTTGTTCGTACCCTAAAAAAAGAGAGCCGTCCCTTGGCGCAAGGAATCATTATCCCCGCCGATGGGAGCTATCTCTTCTATCAGAATGTCGCTTCATGTGATGATTTTCTCGTGAAGAACAAAAAATTTAATATAAAAAAATTAATTGGTATCGATTCGATAGCAAGGGCCTACTCTCAAGGAAGTATGGTAATCGCCAGTTTGTCTCCCAGCGATTACCACCGCTTTCATTTTCTCTGCGACTGTATACCAGGCCCGGCCCGCTTGATCAACGGTCCTTTATACCCCATACATCCTTTGACATTAATACAAAATATCGTTTTGCTTACTGAAAACAAAAAAATGATTACAGAATTAAGAACGGATCGATACGGCACCATTCTTTTTATTGAAATCGGCGCGACGGCTGTGGGTACAATCCATCAAACCTATCAACCAGGTATTGCTTATAAAAAAGGGGATGAGAAAGGGTATTTTTCATTTGGAGGTTCTTCCCTCATTCTTTTGTTTGAAAAAGGACGCATAAATTTGGCTAAAGACATTCTGACTCATTCCGCTCAACATATAGAAACCCTATGCCTTATGGGGCAACCTTTAGCAGAGAATGAGTGAGTCAGAATTTACTGAAGCATTGAAGAGACATCGTATTTCTTCTGCTTGCCTTCGATTTTCATTTTCTTGATGGTATTTGCATTGAAATCGAAGTGGCGAAGAGCAACGTATTGAATAGCTTGATTTTGATAGGAGCGATAGAAGTATTCCAAAGTTTCGGGGTTTTTTACTGAGGTCAACATGGTGTAGTCATAGGCAATTTTTTGTTGTTCTTTTTGCCGGATTGCTCCTATGGGAATATCAAATAGATTGAGAATGTGAAATGTCTGTTCCACAGCTTCATCGGAAGTTCTGACGGGAACAGCCGTAGCAGATAAAAATGCCGCTCTCACAAATCTCGAAGGAGGAGTAAAGTCGCCCGGAAGACCGAGCATTCCCGTCCCTTGACCAAAAGGGTATAACGGAAAGTTGCGCAAGCGATTGGATCCTACATTTACAGGGCTTAAGTTGATATAGTTATTCAGATTGGTCAAATGCCAATCAAACGTGGGCGAGTTGGTGATGACTCCTAACTTATTTTCATACACTTTTAGAGTACCCTCAATAGGCTCTATCACAATGCTATTACCCTTTTGATCATAGACGACATAATGCATGGGAGGAGGCTCATTTCCCCATCCTTTCAAAACTGTGGGCGCTATGATGACCGCATCTAATGCTTGTTTCACCTCATCTAAGGTTGCAAATTGTGTGAGAATCCAATGAGGAAAATCGGCTGGAGAGAGCGCTTTTCCTTGATTCTCTCTCGTGACTTATGCATAGCTTGCATAGTGAGGAAAATAGAAGGCCGCGGCGACCAATCCCTTTTCATTCATTCCGTCCATTAATACGACATCTTCAAAGCAATATACCCCCACTGCTGCATACTTTGACTTATAAGCCAAACCTCTTCCTAAAGGTGTCTTTCCGACAAATTCAATATCCCTCGGAATCACAGCTAGAAACGTTTCGAGCTCAATGCCAAACTCCAGGGTTCTCCCATTTACCCCAACGCGATTTTCTGTATGCATAACGATTCCCGTACACGCCATCAACCGTATGCTACACAACATAGAAAGGACAAAAAAACTCAATTTCATCTCATACCCCCTTAATTAATCCCATAAACTTTCGATTCAAAATATGCACGATGATTTTTGTTTAAAAAAATACTTTATAAGTGGGAGAATCTCACTCGGAATAATAACCCATATGAGTTAT
>JBIOXR010000101.1:0-3437 GCA_044869735.1 Chlamydiales bacterium | reverse complement strand
TCCACGACATGACTTTAAGCACATCGGGACATACTGTTTCTGCCGAAACAGTATCTGGCGTGAGACCCAAGAAATTGGTCGATGTAAACCGTCGGGATGTTGGCCTTTTAGGCACAATAAATGGAAGCTTTTGCCTACTGTCGCGAGATACTAGTTGCATAAGTTGTTCCTCAAAAAGCTTTCTCCTTTAGGCGAGAGTTGTTTACTAGATCTCCATAGTTATATAATTTATTATCTAATCATATAAAATTATGAAGCAATGAAAATTAAAATATTTATCTGAAAATTAAAGGGATTTATTTTTGTTAAACAGAAGAAAGAGCTAAAGAGTTCTTTAACTGATCTTTATAACAAAAATAACAGGCGGGGTAATATTTCTCTTCAGATCCTAGCTCGATGCTGGGTCCTTCAGTGGTGGCTTTTCCATTGAGATGCTTAAGATTCATGATGGCTTTTCTATTGCAAAAATGGCAGGTTGATTTAACCTCTTCGATCGAATCGGCAAGTTCCATAAGGCGCGCCGAGCCTTCAAAAAAACGGGTGCGAAAATCGGTGCGTAACCCATAGCAAATCACTGGAATATCGTCTCTTAGCGTAATCTCTCTCAGCTCTTCGATAATGCGCGCAGAAAGGAACTGGACTTCGTCGACGAGGAGGCAATTGATCTCTTCGAAATTGTATTTTAAAAGAGATGTCTCAGAATCAATGAGGAGATCCGCCGGCTTTTCTAATCCTGCACGCGATTTGATCTTCTCTTTGCCAAAGCGATCGTCCATGAGAGGTTTAAGAAGCAAAATTTTCTTGTGTTGCTGCCTGTAGTTATGTGCAACTGCTAAAAGATTAAGAGTTTTAGCACTTCCTACCGCACCATAACGGAAATAGAGCTTTGCCATGACAACCTCATTGTATCTAAAGGAACGATAGCAACAGCAACAATAGTTTCAAAGCCCAAACAGATAAAGGCTGTCAAGAATCAATTGATCAGAGATTTCATCCATTTGTTGATTGAAAAAATAATAAGCATAAGGAGATTCTTCTTGTAAGTTCTTAAAGAATCTTCCTGCTATGGCCGCGCTTTTAAAAGCAAAGTTGGCTCCCATGCTCTGAAAAAAGCTGGCCACTGCCGCTGCGTCTCCAACGATCAATGCCCCTTGCTCTTCGTCTGAAAAACGGATCGATTGCTGAAGAACCACATCGATCTGGTTGATGAAGAAGAGAGCTTTTCCTCTGTAGAGATCTTCAGCGTCCCGATACCACCCCGCATTCCAAGCTGCCCGTGCTAGTTGGTGGGGAGTGATTTGTTCATTGCCGCTAATGGTTTGAGCCAAAATGACGCAGTGGTGGGGAGGAATATTAAATCTTCGGATAAACATGCCATTTTGTTTGCTCGTCATGATCCCAAACGTCTTAGTCTCATTAGTTTTTGTTTCAGTAAACGCAGCCGTTGCCCTTCCCATAAAGCGGTAGGGAATCTCGAGTTTATCGCGTACGGTGCTATGGTATCCGTCAGCTCCCACAAGGATATCGTAACCAATTTCTCTTCTCTCTCCATCGACTTCGACGATGGCGCTTTTGCTTTTCTCATCGAAATCTTTAAACTGACCCTGTACTATCTCGATCCCCAATTCTTTTACCCTTTTTGCAAGGGCTCTTTCTAACTCGTAAATGAGAATGAGGCCGACTTTATTATCTCCCACCTTAAAGTGGCGCATCTCTGGAACAGTCACCTTCCATTGATCCAAAAGGCGCAGCGAACTTTGCCTTAAAAAAATGGCTCTATCGCGCAAATAGGCCGATCTTTTTTCTACAATCGTGACCTCGGCACCACTTTGCCACGCTTCAATTGCCGTTGCTAATCCACTGGGGCCCGCTCCAATCACTAAAACCGAAAACGCTGAAATCCTGAAAGTAAATGCTACAAAAAAGAGAGAAAATAGAAAGCGCATTGTGTTTCCTTTTTTAAAGAAAAGGATAACAACTTATTTTTTTTATTCAAAGAACGTCTTGACAGGCGCCGACGCCGCATTGATAAAACGTAGCGATGACATTGCCCAAAGCAACAATCAAAAGGAGACCAAACGCAAGATATCCCCAAAAATACTCCCATACTTTTAAATGCATGGGGTACTCTTCTCGTTTTGTAAAACTAAAAATGAGCATCATAATAGCAATGAAAGCTACGGAAGCTGCAAAGATGATGAAAGCCCACGTATAGAGACTCAATCCCCAAAATGGTTTTCCAAAAGTAGAAAAGCCGGGACAGACATGAAGAGCGATTTGTCTAAGGGCAACAAACCCACCAAAAATGGCGGAGATAAGAGAAACACCATAATGGGCGGGGCTAATGCCAAATCTTAGATTGAGGAGTCCTCCCGCAGCCACGCCAAGCATCCCAAGGCGTTGCAAATAACAAAGAGGGCATGGAATTTCTTTGGCAAAAATCTGCAACCCGAAAGCCCCGAGAAGAACCAGGCCAATAATCACTGCCAACAATCCATTCAAATTTCTCTCTGCTCTCATCGATGATCACCAGTTAATTTTCAAAACATCGGTGGCGTGGTGCCATAGCATGGCCGCGCTTAACACAATGCCCCCGAGGACGAGGGCAATCGCCAAGCGGCGTCTTTTAAAAAAAATAGAAAGAATCGCTGCAGCAAAAATGAGGAATAAGAAACTCATATCCTCATTTTATTAAATAAACTATTATTTAGGTAGTCTCGATAGGAACTAACTTAGTTCCATCTGACATGAAATAGAGATGTTGCCCAATTGCCATAGGAAGAATCGTCCCTATATTGTGGCCTTTAGCCGATTCTTGGAATTGATCGAGAGGGGTGCGCATCTTTGTTCCATAAGGGCCATAGGGCCATGTCCCGTAGTGATAAGGTATAACATACTCTGGTTCAAGCAGATTTTCACAAAGAGAGATCATCTGCTCATGGTTGGCATGCTGCTCTTCTTCTGTATAGGCAGGGTCTATGCCGGGGAAAAGGATATCTATTTTTTCACTGCCAAAGGATTGCTTGATTTGCGTGAAGATCGTGCTATCGAACTCTTGGTGTTTCGCAATATTGTTTTTGGTTCTAGGGTCGCCATTATAAGCGCTATCGCCTAAAAAGAGGAGGTTGAAATGGGATTTCCCTTTCTCATCGATTTCTTCCTCTTCCTCCCCTTCTTCTTTAACACTTGCTTTTCCTGGCAAGGGAAAACGCATCCTCCAGAGGCCCCAGAGATCTTTTTGACAATCGGTTGCCGAAGTCTGAGATGAGTGGTGGCCAGGTAAGAAATGGAAAGAGACTTCATTCCCACTTTTTTCATCTGTAGCCACTAGTTTTCCACCCCAATTGAATGCGTAAGCGTCGTTAAATCCGTCATTAGCTAATCTATTTCCCATATTCAAGCCACATAAGACTGTGGGCTGATATAACGGATAAATG
>JBIOXR010000100.1:0-4226 GCA_044869735.1 Chlamydiales bacterium | reverse complement strand
CGATCGTTTAATCGCGGGAGCTTTCGCGTAGGTCAAAATGTGCTTTTCAATTAGAATCGACTATAAATAGCAGTGGATAAAGCATGAAGATCATTGGAGGGCAGTATCGTGGGCGCACACTTTTCGCTCCTAAAGGACATCAAGTACGGCCTACGACAAGTCGCTTGAGAGAATCCCTTTTTGATATTTGTGGCGATATCGAAGGGGCAGTTTTTCTCGATCTTTTCGCAGGAGGAGGCGCTATCGGGTGCGAAGCATTAAGCCGAGGGGCCTCGCATGTGACTTTTGTCGATAATAGCCGTCAATCTCTCGCGATCGTTGAAAAAAATGTCACCCTTTTAGGAGAGAAGGAGAGAAGCACTCTTCTTTGCCTAGATGTCTTCGAAGCTTTGAGAAAGTTTGTAAAAAAAAATGAACACTTCCATCTGATTTTTGCCGATCCTCCTTATGGGAAGGGTTATTCGGATCAAGTCCTAGCTTTTATCGATGCGCACTCCCTCTTAGAAAAAGGTGGCCGATTGTTTCTCGAAGACGAAAAGTTGCATTCGGGTTCTCCATCTACGCCATTAAGGCACCTAACATTGATTAGCGCCCGTGTTATAGGGGATGCCGAGCTAAGAGAATATCAACTACGGACTAGAAGCTAATTTATCGTCCTCATAAAAACGGAGGAAACGGGGAGAGCCATCGTCGTTATATTTATTAAATTTCCCATGTTTGAGATCATCTTTATATTCCCCTTCGAAAACCAATTTTCCCTCTTTATTCCACTCCTTGCAAAGTCCATTTAATTTATCTTGTGAATAGACGTAAATGCTCGAAAGGGCATGGTCGGGGAAGTAGGATTTCATCTCTCCCTCTCTCAGATCATTTTTAAAAGGAATTTCCTTAAAAAGTTTTCCATCGGGATAATAACTCAGCGCCATCCCCTCTTTTTTATCATTCACAAATGGCATAGACATCACTAAGATACCCATGGGTGAATAAACCGATGAGATGCCTTCTTTTTTTCCTTTTTTGTAGAGGGTAGTGGCAATTTTTACACCATCCTCATTGTATTCAGCATACTCGCCTTCGAGCTCATCTTGTTCGTAGCGGGCGGTGATCTTTTTGAATTTTACTCCTCGAGAAGAGAGGGAAAAAATTTCATAGGAACCATTTCTTTTTCCTTGAGAGTATACTAGGGTTGCTTCTTCTCCCGTTTCAGATTTTTGGAAAAAGCGGCCTTCCATTTTTCCATTGATATACTCCCCGTCTTCCACTATTCCCCCTATCTGATCATAGCGGATTTTTTTCCCATGGATTAGCCCCTCTTTGTAAGAGACAAAAGCAGCTTGCTTTCCGTTAGGGTAAAATGCCTCTTGGGTGCCATCGAGTTTGCCATTTTTATAGTGATAAATGCGCGCAACCATGCCGGCTTTTCCACTAGCCGCAGGAGGGAAGTATTCGCGGTGTTCTCCCGTAGGAAGGCCATGGGTATATTCTAAAATACTATGGATCGATCCATCGGGGTAAAAGCTCTCCAGTAGCCCTTCGAGAAGATCTTCCTTAAATACCGCCCGGCTTTGACACACTCCATTTTCATATGACTTTTCTTCTATACCTTCCCTCTTTCCGTTCACAAAGTAAGAGACTTGTTTTAGGGTGCCATTCCCATGCCATATCTGTAGTTTCCCCTCAGGCGCTCCTCCGTGTTCGGATGCTTCAAACAATAAAACTCCCTGGTCGCTCCATTCTCTAGCTTCCCCTTCTTCTACTCCTTCTTTATAGTGAATCAAACGTTTCTTTAATCCATTGGCATGCCATTCCTCGAACGGGCCCTCATTTTTTCCGACACAAAATTTTCCCTTACTTTGAATTTTCCCATCGGAGAAATAAGAGATAGTTTCTCCTTCTAATTTACCATTGGAGTAATAACGAGCCATTTTTAAGGCGCCTCCCTCATACCACTCCTCATACTTTCCATCGAGATTCTCCCCTTTTTTCGAATAGCGCCGTTTGAGGTTGCCGTTTTCATAATATTCTTCGATGGGAAGGAGGAGTTTCCCCGTTTTATCAAAAAGAGCTTTCATTTCGGTCCTTCCATCGCTATAGCGAACGATGTGCTCACCTATCGGCGATCCCTTTTCATACACTCCTTCTCCGCGTAAAATTCCCTCTTGGGTGAAGTACTGCTCTTTTCCCTCTTTTTTGCCTGTGACGTACTTCACTTGATAAGCACACTTCCCATTGGGGTGGTATTCGACATAAAGCCCATGAGACAATCCATTTTCATGGGGAAGCTCTGAGCGGAGTTGCCCATCTTCATAGAACTCTTTCAATGAACCAACTAAAAGCCCCTCTTTGTAAGTTGCAGTGATTTTTGTTTTGCCGCTGGGATAAAAACCTTTCATTTCTCCATCGAGTTTTCCGTTCGTGTAGGAAGTAGTTTTTGCAATTTTTCCATCGGGGTAATAAGAGATGCTGATGCCATGCGGCAGAGAATCAGGGGAGAGATCTGTTTCAGCTTGTTGTTGCCCTGAAGAAAAAAACTTCACCTCTTTCATTGGGGTGTCGCCTTCAAAGAAAATAGCTACATGTGGATTTCCATTCGGATAGACTTTGACAATTTTGGGAAGCCAATCGGGAGAGCGCGGCTTAAGTGTATTTTCTGCGCCAAATGCAATGAGAGGAATTAAGAATAATAGTGAAAGCGTTTTCAAAAACATAACCACCCTTTTTGGAAATCTCTATGTTTATACCAAAAAAAGGAGGAATATTAAAGCCTGAATTATCGCTTATAATTGAATTCGATCTTGTTTAATTCCAGTTCCCAACCTTGGAGCCGGTGTTCCGCTGACTGAACGGCGACGGTCAAGACCCCCTGGTGCTGTTTTTTTATTTTCTCGATCCTTTTTCTCTCATTTTTAAGAACAGACTTAATACTTTTAATTTTTTCTTTTAGAGAGGCTTGGGTGTTATATTCTTCTTCACCAAAAAAGCCTTGTTGCCGCATCTCTTCACCCAAATGGTCGATTTTTGCCTCGCCATCGGCTGTTGGCATGATAGTCTTGATCACTCGGGCGGCTTCTTTACGCACAGCATTAGGGCTGTCATTGATCAATTCTACTCTATGGACCTCTCCAGGTAGTCCGGTAAATTTCTCTTTTCCAGATAAACTTTCCCCTCGGAAATAAAGAGAAAAAAAAGTGCGGCTTCTCTTCAGTTCGGGAGATTTTGTCCAAAGAACGATCTGGTGATCGCTCCATTTCTCCCCTGTACGCCTAATAGTCATCCCCCCACCTCTCTTTTAATGGCCTCTAGTTCCTTTCTTACCTCTTCCTGAATAACTTTTGCATCTGCAACAGTGTCTACCATGCGGTTTTTAGTCACAATGTCGACTTGTCTTGGGTCTAGTGCTTGTAACTCCCGGTCTAACTGGTTAATTTTTTCTCCATTCTCAATTACCCCTTTTTCCACTACTTCTAACTTCCGAGCCAAAGGAGCCGATGGGTCATAGCCTACAATTTCTATTCTGTCGCTAATATTATCCAATTTTTCATGGGCTTCTAGAGAACTCTTTAACTTTTCCAAGGCTTGATTTAGTTTTTCTAATTTCCCTTTACTCACCGTTTTTAACGTTGGTATGTCATAATAACTAAGATGTTCAATAAAAGATTTACGAGACGTTATTCTCTGTTCTAGCTCCGTGACAGTTTGGGGAGTATCTGCTTTTTGGAGTAAGGAGGTGAGTTGTTGTTCTTCAAAATCGTAACTTTCTGATCGCTTATGCGTAGTTTCCTTCGCCCATTCCTCACTAAACTTAGTGACGAGATCGGGTAGTTGATCGATTGGGATATCGCTTTTCTCCTGCTCGGCTTTAAAAAAAATAGAAATTGTTGGAGCAGGAACTGTGGGTGTAGGCGTAGTGAGTTTAGCTACTCCTTCTGATGTACGAAGTACTTGTGGGGGGCTTTTGCTAATCTCCTTCCCCTTGGGCGCACGAGGTGCCTCTTTTGCGGAAGTACCAAAAAGCGAAGTGAAGAGGTTGTAAATCCACGAAAATCCAGGGATCTGTTGCCACACAGAGACTTTATGTTGTTCGAGGGTTCCTATTTTTGCTTCTTTTCTTTCAGGAGGTAACTCTCCCCGTTTTCTTCCGGTAGGTGGTGTTGTTGCCATAGTTTCTCCATTGATAACATTATTTTAAAAATATAAATATAAAATTGCAATTTATTAATTTTTAA
>JBIOXR010000099.1:0-3820 GCA_044869735.1 Chlamydiales bacterium | reverse complement strand
GGTATATTTATCGAGGGGAGCAATGAGATGGTCAGAAGGCGACACAAAAATCACATCCTCGGGAGTGGCCTTCCCATTTTCCATCAAATATTTTATTCCCAGTGCGATCGCTGGAGCAGTATTGCGTCTTGCGGGTTCTAAAATGATATTTTTTTCAAGGAGGGGATCTATCTCTTTCAATTGTCTCGCTACATCGTGGAAGTAATCGCTATTTGTAATTACAAAAATCTCTTCGGGGTTTACCAAGGAGAGATTTCTTTTAACTGTTTGTTGTAAAAACGAGTCTTTGAACCCTACATTCAAGAACTGTTTGGGGTAACTTTCTCTTGAGAGAGGCCACAAACGAGTGCCTGAACCTCCTGCTAAAATTAGGGCTTTCATTGGACTTCCTCCAGTAATTCTTGAAATTTTGCCCCGCAGTTTGCGATATTTGCCTCCAAAGCTACTTCTCTCCCTCTTCGAATTAAGCTTTCTCTTACATTTTTATTTAGAAGAACCTTTCTTATTTTTTGAAAGAGATCATTGGGATCAGTAGGATCAATATACAACGCACCCTCTTTGCATACTTCGGGTATAGAAGCCACTGCAGACGCCACCACTGGACACCCACAACTCATTGCTTCTAAAGGAGGGTATCCATAACCTTCGTAAAAAGAGGGGAAACAAAAACACTCTGCCAAAGAGTAAAAAAGAGGAATCTCTTCTTCTGGTGTAAATCCAGTAAAAATTACCTTCTCTTTCAACTGAGGGCGCGCATCTAAAAGAGAAAAGAGGCTCTTTTCCCCTGTCATAAATCCCTCTTTTTTACCTACGATTACCAACCCACACGCTCCAGGCAATGCACGCTCCAATTTGTCAAACGCCAATAAAAGGGTCGATAGATTCTTATGGGGCTTTACATTTCCAAGCGCGAGGATAAATTTTTGAGGGAGATGATATTTTTCTCTTATTTTTTGTAATTTTTTTTTCTCTAAACATGGAGAAAAAAAATGACCATCGATCCCACCGGGAACCACCTTTACCCTTTTGGGTTTTACCACTCCTTGTTTCAAGATCTCCTCTCTTGAAAATTCGGAGAGGGTCATGATGCAATCGGCAAGGAAGAAGGCACCGTTATAAAACACCTTACTCCCTAGACGATGGAAATAGGGAAACGTTTTACTATAGGTAAGGTGATACGTATCGTGGACGGTGACCACCCTTCTTTTTGCCCGAATAGGAAAGAGGGGAATATTAATAAAAGGAGACCAAAAGAGATCGCAAGAAGGAATTTTCGCCGCAAGTTCCCATTGCTCCTTGAGAGAAAATGGACGGGCATTCATTTGGACTTTGGGTACAGAAAGATAAAGAGGGGAGGGATTATTATCGCATAGAAATGTAAGTTGCCCCGGCCAGCTTTTAAGGAGATGGGAGGTCATATAATTTAAAAAAGTCCCAATGCCCCCAGCACGGCACATCCTAGCGTCAATACAAAGATGTTTCATCCAATCGCCATCTCTGTTAAGAGAGGATGTTCTTTGTGGAAACACTCTTTCTGAGCAAGAAGTAGGTCTTCACGCACCATTTCAAGAATCATCTCCTCAAAAGAGATTTTGCTCTCCCAGCCCAAAAGATGGGCTGCTTTGGAGGCATCTCCTAAAAGGGAATTAACCTCTGAAGGACGATAAAGAGAAGGATCTACCTTAACAATTTCATTTCCCACTTCTATAGAATGGGGATAGGGAGAATCTATGGCGCAAACGACCCCTTTTTCGCTATCTCCTTTTCCTTTCCATTCCAATGTAATGCCTAATTCTTTTGCTGCCACTTCGACACATTCTTTTACTGAATGTTGTTTTCCCGAAGCAATGACGAAATCTTCGGGAGACTCTTGCTGGAGGATCAACCATTGCATTTCAACATAATCCCTGGCATGCCCCCAATCCCGTTTTGCATCGAGATTTCCAAGATAAAGAGTCGACTCTAGCCCACAGAGAATGCGGGAGAGAGAGCGTGTGATTTTTCTGGTCACAAACGTTTCGCCACGTAGAGGGGACTCATGATTAAAAAGAATTCCATTGCACGCAAACATCCCATAAGCCTCTCGATAATTAATGGTGATCCAGTAAGCAAATAGTTTAGAAATTGCGTAGGGAGATCGAGGATAAAATGGGGTAGTTTCTTTCTGGGGCACCTCTCTCACCAATCCATACAACTCCGATGTAGAAGCTTGATAGAAGCGGCACTTCTCTTCCAGCTTGGAATTGCGGATTGCTTCGAGTAAGCGAAGAGCGCCTAAAGCATTGACATTGGCCGTATATTCTGGATTTTTAAAAGATACGCCCACATGACTTTGTGCCGCGAGATTGTAAATTTCGTCAGGTTGAATTTCTTGCACTAGTGCGTAGAGTGAACCCGAATCGATTAAATCTCCATGGTGGAGATAGAATTTAGGGTCTTTCATTTTCCCCACTGTTCTTTCTAGGCGAAAAGTATTGGGTAGAGAAGAAGGTCGCTGTATCCCATGAACTTCATACCCTTTTTCTAAAAGGAATCCTGCTAGATATGCGCCATCTTGGCCATTGATCCCTGTGATTAGTGCCTTTTTCATTCCTCTCGCCCTCCTCTTGTGTTGAGGAGAATCTAGTCTATTTTTCCTTTTCTTTTCTACTCCTGTGTTTTAGAATACCAAACCGTTAACCTCTCGAACTTTTTATGGAATCTATTTCTGTCATTTTAAAAGATAATTCCAAAATCACACTTCCAAAAGGAAGTACCGCGACCGATTTGGCAAAACAACTCCATTTTACTTCGCCCGAACAGGCCGTGGGGGTATCCATTAACGGAATCTCTTGTGATCTCTCTCAAACCTTGCAAGAAAACGATCGCGTCGTTTTCTTCCATTTCAATGACCCTCAAGGAAAAGAAATTTTTTGGCACACCTCAGCTCACCTTCTCGCCCAAGCCGTCTTACGCCTTTGGCCAGAGGCATTACCCACCATAGGTCCCCCTATCGAACAAGGGTTCTACTACGATTTTGCCAATCTCTCCATCACCGATGAAGACCTACCTAAAATTGAAAAAGAGATGGAATCCATTGTCAAAGAGAACTACTCCACAAAGCGAGAAATTCTTCCTAACAAACAAGCTGCTTTAGTGGCTTTTGGAAAGAATAAGTACAAAGCTGAACTAATCGAGGGGTTTGAAGAAGAGCCTCTTTCTGCTTATCGGCAAGGAGAATTTTACGATCTTTGCCGCGGCCCGCATATGCCTAACTTGGGCAAAGTAAAAGCCCTAAAAGTACTCAAAACTTCGGGAGCTTATTGGCGGGGTGATTCTAATAGGGAAATGTTAACCCGCATCTATGCCATTACCTTCCCCGATCGAAAATTGCTTAAAGAATTTTTAGATCGTCTCGAAGAGGCAAAAAAAAGAGACCACAAAATCCTAGGCCCAAAACTCGATCTCTTCTCCCTTCATGAAGAGGCCCCTGGCATGCCGTTTATCCACCCGAAAGGAATGATCATTTGGAATGCTCTTCTCCAATATTGGCGCGAATGCCATCAGAAAAAGGGATATGTAGAAATCAAAACCCCTACAATGGCAGCCAAAGAACTGTGGGAAAAATCGGGCCATTGGGAGAACTACCGCCAAAATATGTATACTTCGATTGTCGAAGAGAGAGAATACGCCATCAAGCCGATGAATTGCCCCGGCTGCATGCTCTTTTTCAAAGCACATGTCCATAGTTATAGGGAATTGCCCATGCGTATTGCCGAGATTGGGCATGTGCATCGGCATGAAGCATCAGGGGCTATTTCCGGCCTTTTCCGCGTTAGGA
>JBIOXR010000098.1:0-7868 GCA_044869735.1 Chlamydiales bacterium | reverse complement strand
GCGATGCTCGTCGACCAAAAAAACAGCGAAAAATACTACCCTTTGCGCCATCTGAAAAAAGAGCAGGGGGAATTTGACGTTTATGACTCGCCTCTTTCTGAGTTTGGCGCTTTGGGTTTTGAATTTGGGTATAGCTTGGCTTATCCTTCGGCTCTTGTCCTATGGGAGGCTCAGTTTGGAGATTTTGTGAATGGAGCGCAAATTATCATCGATCAATATCTATCGACATCTGAAAAAAAATGGCTCCGCTTTTCAGGTCTTGTCCTTCTTCTTCCCCATGGTTATGAGGGGCAAGGCCCCGAGCACTCCTCGGGAAGGATGGAGCGTTTTTTGCAACTGGCCGCTGAAGCGAATGTGCAAATTGCCTATCCGACCACGCCCGCGCAATATTTTCACCTTCTTCGAAGACAAGTGAAGCGATCTACTCGGAAGCCGTTGATTATCTTTACACCCAAAGGTTTACTTCGCCATCCCCAATGCAAAAGCGATCTTACGGCCTTTACTTCGGGCACTTTTGAAGAGATTCTCGATGATAGCTTTTCTAGCAAAGAGGTACAACGGCTGCTCCTTTGTACAGGGCGTGTCTATTACGATTTATTAGCTGAACGAGAAAAGAGGAAACAAGCAGGGATTGCCCTTCTCCGGATTGAACAGCTCTATCCTTTAAATCAGCAGAAATTAAAAACGGTGATTTCTCAGTACCATGCAAAAGAGATAATCTGGGTCCAAGAAGAGCCTTCGAATATGGGGGCCTGGGAATATATTCGCCCCTTAGTGGAAGAGATATTACCCATAGGAATCTCTCTACAGTATGCGGGAAGAAATAGGAGCGCCTCACCTGCTACGGGGTCGCATCTTTTGCATCAAAAGGAGCAGGAAAAAATGTTAGATTTGGCTTTTGGTGGGGCTGCACAGCAATGAAAGAAGAGATTAAAATACCCGCAATGGGGGAATCGGTAGTTGAAGCGACGATAGGCACTTTCCTAAAAGAGACGGGGGCATCCGTCAAAGAGGGAGAAGAGATTGTAGAAATTGAAACAGAGAAGGTGAATCAGCTCCTTTATGCCCCTAAAAGCGGACGTCTCGAATGGAAAACTGCTCAAGGCGATAAGGTGAATATTGGCGATGTAATCGGCTCTGTCGATACAGAACAACAAGGAGAAGAGAAACCTTCAAAGAAACAAAAAGAAGAAAAACCGGTAGAAAAAAAAGCTCCTCCACCCCCACAACCGTCGCCGCCATCTCCTCCCAAAGAAAAGGAACCCGCACCCAAGAAGCGCGATACAAGAGAAACGCGCAAGCCAATGAGTCGCATCCGAAAGGTCATTGCCAGGCGCCTTGTCGAGTCTCTACACAATGCAGCTATGCTGACCACTTTTAATGAAGTGGATATGACAGCCGTGCAGGCCTTGCGCAGCCAACACAAAGAGAATTTTCTTCAAAAGCATGGAGTCAAATTAGGACTGATGTCTTTCTTTGTAAAAGCTGTTGTTGAAGCTCTAAAGGAGTTTCCCCAATTAAATTCCTACATTGATGGTGAAGAGATTGTCCACAGGGAATACTACGATATTGGCATTGCCGTTGGCAGTGAGAAGGGGCTAGTGGTTCCCGTCGTGCGCGATTGTGATCGCCTCTCTTTTGGAGAGATTGAAAAAACTATCGCAGGCTTTGCTGCAAAAGCCAAAGAGGGCAAACTCACGATGAGTGAATTAGAAGGAGGAGGATTCACTATCACGAATGGAGGCGTGTTTGGCTCGCTCCTTTCTACGCCTATTTTAAATCCTCCCCAAGTCGGGATTCTTGGCATGCACAAAATCTTACTTCGGCCCATCGCCCTTCAAGAACAAGTGGTGATTCGCCCCATGATGTATCTTGCTCTAAGCTATGACCATCGCATAGTCGACGGTCGAGAAGCAGTCTCTTTTTTAGTGAAAGTGAAAGAGATAATCGAAGATCCCACGCGTTTATTGCTTGACGAATGAAGTAGTTCGATTTTTAACTTTTTGGAAAAAGGTCGGCTCTTCTTGTGGAAATGCTAAGTATGCGGCAAGAGAAGAGAGGTCAATAGCAACATAGGGTAAGCTTTCATTCGGTTTCAAGCAGGCATTTCGAAAAAACCATTCATGTTCATCTTTATCGATGGTTTTTTTATCGATATCTAAAAGAATTTCCCCCTTAGGAGTTCGAAGTATAAAGCGAGATAGATATAGATCGTTATATTCTTCAGAAATTTTTTTAAGTTCTCTTTCAATAATATGAGGACACCGGTTGGATTCTTTAAGTTGTGATTCTAATTTTTCTTCACCTTCTATCTCTAACTTTTCTTCCAATTCCTTTTTGTAAATGTTGTCTCCAATATATATAGTATTGTCTGGTAATGAACGTAAGAGAATATTTCTCATTTCTTTAAGGGGGACGGTAATCATATATCTCTTTTGGGGATATCGCTTTTTTATCACTTTAGCTGCAAACGAGTGTAATTGAACTGAAAGCCCTTTGTGTTTAGGTTTTTCTAATGAGATAGAACTCATGCTTCTCGCGATCCCCATATGTGTCACAAAGGGGATGTTTTTTGATGTAGTCACAGTTACAAACATTTCAATATCTTCTTCCTTCACTTTTCCTCTCTTTGAAACAGGAGTATAAGAAGCATAAGCAACCCATATTTCTGCCTCTTTATTATTAGTAAAATTGAGGCTTTCATTAAAACCTTTTAATCCTCTGTAGAACCCATCGACTATCGCTTTATTTTCTTGATAAATTTTAGAATTGTTTCTGCGCAATTCGGTGTCTAATTGTTGCTGTTTCCGGCTGAACCGGCTCCAGAAGCTTTCGTTAGATTTATCTACACGCTGAAGGACAAAGTAAAGGTTATCTTCTTTCTTACCCATATAAAGGCCATCATTAAGCTGCACGATTCCGTTTAATAGTGTTTTATCTTCTTCTTCAGAAGTGGCTGCTTCCCGAGCGATACAATATCGAGGGGGAGCGATTTCTTTAAGAAGATGGGCCAATGGACGTCTTTCCATGCGGTGGACAAAAGATTGAACTTGCTCACCAGAAGAAGAGATGGGGGAGATAGACATAATTAAATAACCTCAGTTAAATTTTGAGGTTATTATAATATAATATTATAAAGGTAATATAAAATTAATAAAAAAACTCAATAAGATTGCGATTGTCCACAGCCACAGGAGGAAGTGACGTTGGGGTTAGAGACTTTAAAGCCAGCGCCATAAAGCCCGTCGACGTAGTCGATGACGGAACCTAAAAGGCGTTTAAGCATACCTTTTTTGACGTGAATTTCAAGGCCATGAGAGGAAAAAACAGCATCATCGGGCTCTGCAGCTTCTGAAAAGTCGAGGATATATTCAAATCCACCGCACCCTCCGGCAGAGTCGCCAAAGCGAAGGGCATAGCCTTTTTTCCCTTCTTCCTCGGCGATCTCCGTAAATTTCTTGGCGGCTCGAGGAGTGAGGGAGATGGTGTTCACATCGATCTCTTCGGCTAGGATGGCATTGAGGCGTTCGAGGAGGTCTTTGAGCTCTTTTTCTGACTTGCCGTGGCCTAAAACCCCTGCTTCAAGCGTTTCCCAGGTGGCGGCTTGGCATCCCGCGCACTGGAGACCGGCGTTTGTCATGGCCTGGGCTAGGCGTTGGCTTTTGTGAGGGAATTTAGAAAATACCTCTGCAATAGTCATTTCAGGTGTGATGATTTGAGCCTCTTTTTCCATATTCCCTCTAAAATTTTACTTTAACATTTCCGCTTTTAAGCCGGCATTGGCAGGCTAAGCGCTCTTTATCGACATCACCTAGGAAATCTCCCTCTTCTTTATTAAAGGGGGTGAGATTTTCCATCCCTTCGGTGACTTCAATTACACAGGTGCCACAGACCCCCTCAGTACAGGCAAAAGGGACCCCGGCTTCTTCGCAAGCTGTAGCAATGGCCTCTCCGTCGGGTACCTCAAATTCTTCACCTAAGTCTTCGAAAATCAGTTTTCCCATGCAAATAGAATCTTAAAATAGGGGGCAAAAAAATTCAAACACAAAAGCACTTAAACTTATAAATAGATTTTAATAAAAATTTAATACTAATTTAATATTATTAATATATAATATGAGTATGAAAATTTTAGATAATTTCTATTCTAATATTAATGCTTTTTACGAAAAGCATCCGAAGGGAGCTAGAGCTACCGAAGTTTCCGCTATTGCATTTGTCGCCATTGGTGATTTAGCCCTTTTTGGTGTTTTATTAGTAGGTATTGCCGCTTTGGTGGGTGGTGTCGGAGGGCCGTCTCTCTTCCACTCTCTCAATTCCATTTTTACTCCTTGGGCAGGGTTGCCCATTTGTATGATAGCAGCCGGTGGAGCTGGAGCGTTTGTCTTAAGCGGGTTGCTAAGTGGATACGGCATTAAGAAAATTGTTTCCAAAGTCAAGAAACAAGATGCCTTTGCAGCTTTGGATGCACATAAGAAAAAGAAACGGTATGTGTGTGATGATTCTTCCCCCAAGACTCTTCAATTTAAGGCAAAACCAATCGACAATTCCGAAACAGTAATAGTGGACGCCACCCTAATGCAAAAAATTGCCAAAGGCGGCATGAATTCAGTTTGGCTCGTTTATAACCAACAAGATGCACAAGAGGAAGTTTTAAGGCTCGAGGACAAAAAAAACGAAGTGGGTGCAAAAGGGTTAGGAATACATAAAGCATTGAACAGAGACAAAATAGAAGGGATTGTTAAGATTTATGGCGTAATCGATGAAAAGGGAAGAAAAGGGGTGCTGATGGAATACTGCGAAGGGGGCTGTTTGGCCGCTGCTTTCTATAATGAAACGAGCACAAAAAAATTAAAAAAATATGTGGCCCAAGTTTTTCAAGCACTCGCTAGTATACACGAGGCAGGGTTTACCCATAGAGATATTAAACCTGAAAATATTTTTATAAAAAACGGAAGGGCTTTGATTGGCGATTTTGACTTCGCTGCACGTATTGGAGACCAAATTCCCCCCTCTGGAACGGAGAGCTATGCTCCTCCAGAATATAGCTGGCAGAGAAGTCTCACTGCAGATCCAAATTGGGACTCATGGGCTGCAGGGTTGATCCTTTACCAACTATTTTTTGGTTCTGACGCAATCAAAGGCTTGAAAAACCTCGAGGATAGAGATGAAGCGTTTTGGAAAGCCTTTACTAGGAAATTAAATACGCGTCTCAATGAAAGTAGGGAAATTGATGATGAAGTTAAAAAAGTCATGCGTGGATTATTAACTATAGATCCTGAGAAAAGACTCGATATGAAAACAGCTGCTGAAGCACTTCAAGGGTGGTTGTAATGACGCAGAAAGTCTCTGAACGTAGTTTTTATGAGAGACACGACAAGGCGATCCAGGTGGGGACAGTGGCTACAGTATTCTTAGTGCATGGCATCTTTCTCGCCATGCTCGCTACCGGTGTTCTCTCTTATGTGGGTGGTTTATCAACAGCACCCTATGTGCTTCATGTGCTCCATGATGGACTTATGCAATGGAGTGGGTTACCGCTTTGTATGGTGGTAGCTGGAGGAGTTGGAGCTTTTGTCACTTCGTCTTTTGCTTTAGGGTGTGCAGGTGTATTCTATTCTCGCTCTCGCCCGCGAAATGAAGAAGTCATAATACCGGTGCCCCCAGTGGAGCCGCCGATAGAAGAAATAGAAGAAGACGTACCGGAAACTACATTTAAAGATCGTTTAGAAAATCGCGAAGCGATTATGGAGATTTTCGAGGCGCATGATTCAACCTTTTTTGCCGATGAGAGATTCGACCAATTTTATCAAAGAGATGTGCGGGGAGTACAATGCGATGTCATCGGTATTGCACAAGGGGTGCCAGAGGGGGAAGACCCCTTAGCGTACCGAGGTGTTGTCATTGAAGAAATCAACGATAGCGCCATGAATCGGGTAGAAGTTGTCGAAAATTTTAATACCGAGCGTAAAGAGGTGCTGAGAATCCTCAAAACAAATAAAAAAACTGCCCTAGCCGATAATGGCTATCAAGTCCATTTAGACCTTCTCGAAAAAGGGGTTCCTTATATTGTTGATATCTATGGAATGATCGAAGAAGAAGAATTAAAAGGGGCAGTGCTTGAATATTGCGAAGGAGGAGAAATAGCCTCTGTTTTTGCTAAGGATTCCTATGATCTCCAAAAGCGAGTACTCTTTGCTTATCAAGTTGTAGATGCTGTAGCTCAAATTCATGAAGTTGGATATATCCATCGAGATCTTAGTTTGTGGAATATTTTATTGGGCGAAGAGGGAATCCGTATTATTGACTTCGATTTTGCCGTTAAAATCGGTAGAAAGGTGACTCCTTCAGGAACACCTCTTTTCATGGGCCCTGAATACGATGGAAAAGAAACACTCATTGCAGAACCTTTCTTAGATAACTGGGCTTTGGGACTCATTCTCTATGCGGCTATTTTTCAGGCTTTGCCGGGTGATTTAGAAGGAAGAAGTTGGCAACAATTTTCTGAGGAACTAGGCCAAGAGCTTGCGGAGGAAGAAATGGATGATGATCTTAGACAGATTGTCATGGGATTGCTAACCTTAAATCCCGAAGAGCGTTGGACTGCAGCACGTGCACGTGAGGCCCTTGGCAAATTTGTTGGTTTCTGACAAAATTTAGCCCATGCTCATCCAGCATGTTTCTTCTTGGCAGAGAATCGTCGCTTATCCTAAATATTACCGGGAAAAATTTACCTATCTCAAGATAGCTGTTTTATGCGCTGCCTTGTTCGCCATTCCCTATTCTTTCTCTCTTATTGCTGCCGGTTCTTTCGCTTTAGCCGGTTCCGTTTCTCTTGTTCCTCTTTTTTTTAAAAATATTTACCTCTCTGTTCAACAGGCAGGGGTTGGTTTTATCCCTCCTTTAATGGTCGTGGGAGGAGGATCTCTTTTTGCCTTTGCCAGTGGTACGCTTTATCTCTTAATCAAAAGAGTCAATTTTACTTCTAAACCCCTTTCGGAAGAGGAAAAAATCGGAAGGCTCTTCCGGGAAAATGTCAAAGTGAAAAAGATCGCGGAGGGAGGCATCAACTCTATTTACTCAGTAAAAGATCCAAATGTAGGTAAAAAAAGGATTTTTCGAGTTCTTAAAAGTCGTAAGAATGAAGATATTTTCCACTCAAGCGTTGAGATCCACCGACAATTGCAAAAGGCAAAAACACCTCATATCATGAAAATATATGAGGTAACTGATAGAAGATCAAGTGTCAAAGGCATCCTTCTAAAATATACAAAAGAGGAAGACTTTTTTCATGGGTGTACTAAAATGACTTTGTCCGAAAAACTTCATATTTTGGCTCAAATTTGTGAGATGATGGAATATATGCATCGTCTTCAGTTAGTTCATGGGGATATTAAATTAGAGAACGTGCTTTTGGTGGAAGCAGAGGAGGAGTCTCTTTATCGTTTCCACGGAAAGATGATCGATTTTGACTTTGCCTGTAGAGAAAATACCACATTGATCGGTGAGTGCCGCGGATCGATATTTCCTCCCGAAATTGAATTTGGAAATAAAGAGCGTTATGTGGTTTCGTCCACACTAGACAGATGGTGTTTAGGTATGCTCATTTACAATAGTGTTTTTCGTACAAAAGTTACTTTCAAGGCACAGAAAGAAGTCGAACAATTTCATGAGTATCTAACTGAAAAAAAGATGCCCAATGAAAAAATCCGAGAAGCTCTTCTAGGTTTTTTACAACCACGTCCTGAAGATAGGATAACCGCAGCACAAGGGAAGGAAATTTTAGCTGCCTGGCTCTAGTGCCCAACCCCTAAAATAAAAATATCGGAGTAGAGGGATTTGAACCCCCGACCTACTGCTCCCAAAGC
>JBIOXR010000097.1:0-10914 GCA_044869735.1 Chlamydiales bacterium | reverse complement strand
CTCCAACGTGTGTTCTGCTCTAGCTGTAGCAGAGGTGGAGCTCGAGCGACTCTATCTAAGATGGGAGGAACTCGAAAAGCTCACATCACCTCAGCAGCTATAGCTGCCAGCTCAGAACGCTCTGTCTTTTCCATAAAAATATGTCCATAGAGATGCTGATTTTTAAAACGACCCACGATGTAGGTGAGGCCGTTGGAGTCTTTATCCAAATAGGGATTGTCGATCTGCGTCGGGTCTCCTGTTAGCACAACTTTGGTGTCTTTTCCGGCACGGGAGATAATAGTTTTTACTTCGTGAGGGGTGAGGTTTTGAGCTTCGTCGATGATCATGAACATTTTGGGCAGGGATCGCCCACGTATATAGGTGACAGCTTCCATCTCGAGTTTTTTACTCTCCGTCACATAGCGGAGAGTATCGTTCATCTCTCCTCCTAAAGAGTCACAGAGGTACTCTAGATTGTCGTAAATCGGCTGCATCCAGTGGATGAGTTTCTCTTCTTTCAAGCCCGGCAAATAACCAATGTCTTTCCCCAAAGGAACGATGGGTCGGCTAACGAGAATGCGCGTGTATCTTCCCTCATCAAACACCTTCCTCAAACCAGCGGCTAGAGCTAACAAAGTTTTTCCCGTCCCTGCTGGACCAACGAGGGTAATGAGTTTGACTTCATCGCGCAGCAATAAATCAAGTGCGCACTTCTGTTCGATATTGAGAGGCTGAAGCCCCCAGATATTCCCCTCCCATTTCAGCAAGGGAAGGACGGCTTTTTCTGTAGGACTATATTTTCCAACGGCAAACGATCGTTCTGCCGTTGAAGAGAGCATACAATATTCATTGGGATAAAAATTTGGACCAGACAAAGGAAGTCTACCATCTTTAAAAAAGAGGTCGATGTCGTGTTTTGAGGTTTCAATTTTGCGGATACCAGTGTAGAGGCTATCGTAGGAAAATTTTTTATTTTCATAATCTTCCACCTCGAGACCCATCGCCTCGGCCTTTACTCTCATGGCAAGATCTTTCGAAACAAAAACGATCTTCTCCCCCTTATCGTGGAGGTAATAGGCCGCCATCAAAATGCGATAATTCAAACTACTTAGGGAGAGGACAAAATTAGGACTATAATTCGTTTTAATCTCGAGTTGGACTCTAATCCTTCCCCCATTGGGCAATTCGACTCCTTTGTTAAGATCGCCTTTCTCTTTCCCCTTCAAAGAATCGAAATACCTCAAAACCGATCTGGCATTCTTGGAGAGCTCATCTCGATAGCGCTTCATCGTATCGAGTTCTTCCAATACAGCTAAAGGCACAACAACATCATTATTACCAAATTGCGTGGGGGCATCGGGATCATGTAAAAAAACATTCGTATCGATGACAAAAGTCTTCCTCGTCACACTCATCTCCTTTTTTCGGGAATGTATCCCCCCCTCCCTTTCTAAACAATTCAAAAAAAATTTACTTCTATTTTTTCCTAAAAATCAGCACTCGTGATTCAAGAGTGCTAAAAATACTTGATCTTAATAGCCGGTTCGGTTAATTTAGGTGTAGATTTTGGATATTCTTTAATACGAGGAAGTTATGCCTTTAAAAATCACCGATCAGATCCTATGCATCCCCCCCTATATCTCCACCAGTTGGGATCAGGTGTTGCTCATCCAAGCCGAAGAAGAAAAAGAGGGTGGGCACCTTCTCATCCTCCACTTAATAGAGGGGAAAACTGTAAGCATTCCCCAGCTCGACGCCGCCGTTATCGACCTCGTGTTTGAATTCCATCAAAAATATTTAGAGAAAAGGGGCCTAAGTAAAAACGTTCTTCCAAAAGGTGGAGCTCCTTTTTTACAAAATATTGGTCTCAATCCCGAGCAGATGGCTGCGATTCAAATGAAACTCGGCCCGATGGGCATGGGTTTTGAAGGCTTTGAAGCTTCTCTCCAACACAATCCAGCTCAAGCCGATGCCCCCGATCTTCCACTGGAAATCATTCAAAAAATCGCCAAAATCGCGCGGATCGTTACCGGTGATGATCTCTCAGCCATCGCCAAACCCGAACCCCATTGCAATTGCATGCATTGCCAAATATCCAAGGCTATCCACAAGGAAGGCTTGGAAGAGAAAAATTCCAAAGAAGAGACGATCTCCATTGAAGATCTCAAATTTCGGGATTGGGATATCGTTGAAAAAACCACACAGCTTTATGTCGTCACCAACCCCCTGCCACCTTATGAAGAATATCAAGTCTTCTTAGGAACGCCCATCGGTTGTACCTGCGGAAAGCCCAATTGCGAGCATATCCGCGCTGTTCTGTTAACTTAAGTAAAGCCTTTTTCCTTGAAAACTTCCTCTTAAAGAAGTAAAAGGATACTAAAAAGTGTATCCATTGGAGTTGTTTTATGCTCAAAAAATTTGCCTCGTTTATGCTCTGTGCGCTAGCAGTAGCCACTCAAAAACTGCCTGCGACAGAAGAGGGTGAGCTTTCCTTACTAGAAGGAAGTGTCACTGAATCGGTCACTTCGCTGACCACTGTTTTGCCAGCCCTTCCAGCGTCAGAAGAGGCTTTCACCGCTTTCACAGGTGTTATCAATGGTAATCGCGTGCGTTTACGCACCGCTCCTCGCCTCGATGCGCACGTCGTCAGGGAAATCGGGATGGGAGAGCTCTTTGCCGTGGTGGGAGAAACTAATGAATTTTATGCAGTGCTTCCTCATAAAGGGACGAAAGGATATGTCTTTCGCACTTTCGTTCTCGAAGGCATTGTAGAAGGTGAGAGAGTCAATGTCCGCCTCTATCCCGATATAGAAGCACCTGTCGTGGCGCAACTCCATGTGGGTGAACAACTCGATGCCGATTTCTGTGCTACAAACAACAAGTGGCTCGAAATTGAACTAAGCGAAAGAGGCCGTTTTTACATCTCCAAAGAGTATATCGAAAAAGCAGGGCCTCTCGGGATGATCGCAGAGCGAGAAGTGAGACACAACGATGCCTTTGAACGTCTCAGCACTGCCCTCTGTTACGCTCAATCGGAAATCCAAAAACCTTTCGAAGAAATCGATCTCGAAAGAGTGTGTTCTCATTTTGAACAGCTTATCAATGAATTTGGTGAGTTTAAAGATATTACCGAAAAGGCCAAAGAGATGGATCATCTGATGCAAGATATCTACTTGCAAAAGAAGATCGCTTTTCTCGAACAAAAAGCCGATCGCACAGTAAGCGCCGCTGCTGACAAAGACTTAAGAAGCGGTCTTGAAAAGCTCTCCTCTCTCTCTAAAGAAATTGTGGGTGATGCATCCTCTCCCGTTGAACCGGTGGTCATTGCACCCACCCCAGTTCTTCAAGAGGAGGGAAAAATTGCCATCAGTGAAGGGGTCACCGATAAAATGTTGGTGTGGTATCCCCTAGAAGAATCTCTTTTCCGCATGTGGGCACTTGTCAATAGCGAGAAAACGATGGAAGAATACTATCGAGAAGAGGAGGCTGCTGCCTGTACTCTCGATGGCATCCTTGAATCATATGACCGTCCTGTGAAAAATCGTCCAGGCGATTTTCTATTAAAAGTCGATAACCAAACTGTAGGATTCCTTTATAGCACGAAAGTGAATCTACGAGATAAAATAGGTACCCATGTAACGCTTAAAGCGGCACCTCGTCCCAATAACAACTTTGCGTTTCCTGCCTACTTCGTCCTTTCTATAGAATAAAATCTCAATTCCACATTACCATCTAGCCTTCAATCGAGGGCTAGATGGCTATCGTCAAAATTTTTTCGGCTACCTTTGTCGGTCTTGAAGCTCTTCCGATTGAAGTTGAAGTCGATCTCTCTCCTTCGGATCATTCTTCATTTATCATCGTAGGGCTCCCCGATGCTGCCGTGAAAGAATCGAAAGATAGAGTGACAGCAGCATTAAACAACTGTGGTTTTAAACTCGGGTCCTTTCGATGCATTGTCAATCTTGCCCCTAGTGGATTACGCAAAGAAGGACCTCTCTATGACCTTCCGATCGCTTTAGGGGTAGTGCACGCACTGAAGCCTGAGCCCACTTCGGGAAAATACCTCATTGCTGGTGAGCTTGGATTGGATGGAGAAATTCGCTCCATTCGAGGAGCACTCCCGATGGCACTCTTAGCGCGTCACTTAAAAAAAGGGGGAGTCCTCTTACCTAAGGAGAATATAGCCGAAGCCTCTTTAGTTGAGGGAATCTCGATTTATGGTGTAGGGCATCTCAAAGAGGCTCTACGCTTTTTTACCCATCCCCCCATGGTGGAAAAAACTTTATCCCTTCCTCCCAAAACAAATACTCTAAAAGAGATCGATTTTGCCGATATTAGAGGGCAGCATCAGATCAAACGGGCGATGGAAATCGCGGCTGCTGGCAGGCACCATCTCCTCCTTTCAGGTTCCCCAGGGACGGGAAAAACCCTTCTTGCAAAAGCCTTTCCCTCCATTTTGCCAAAACTCACACTTGAAGAATCGCTTGAAGTTACCAAAATCTATTCACTAATCGGCTCTTTTCCCAACACGTTAATCACCCATCCTCCCTTTAGATCTCCCCACCATACCATTAGTTACGCAGGGATGATCGGAGGAGGAAGTTCTCCTCGCCCAGGCGAAATTTCATTGGCCCATCATGGCGTATTATTTCTCGACGAACTTCCCGAATTCTCTCGGCATACCTTGGAGGCTTTGCGACAACCGTTAGAAGAAAAAACGATCTTTATTAGTCGCGCGAGAGAAACTCTCTGTTTTCCTTCGCAATTTCTCTTCATCGGAGCGATGAATCCCTGTCCTTGTGGCTATTTTGGACATCCACAAAAAATTTGTCGCGATAGTGAATTGCAAATTGAACGCTACAAAAGGAAAATTTCTGGCCCTCTTCTCGACCGTATCGATATGCACCTTGTCTCCTCTTCTCTAAAGTACGACGATCTTTTTTCTTCGGTTAACGAAGAGGCGTCTGCTGACATAGCAGATCGAGTAAAGAATGCAAGAGAAATGCAGCAAAAGCGACAACGATTTTTGAATGGAGAACTTTCAGGAAAGGATGTGAAAGCCACCCTTTCTCCCTCTTGCCTTGCTCTTCTCAAACAAGCCATGGAAGAGATGGGCCTCTCGGCTCGTTCTCTTCACCGCCTCCTTAAAGTCAGCCGCACGATTGCCGATCTTGCAGGAAATAATGCCATCGCTGAAGATCATCTGCTCGAAGCCATCAATTATAAAAACCCATGAAGTTTTTTAGGAAAAAAACCACCTCTATCCCCTACCGCGTAGGGAATTATACGATAGAATTACCTCCGGATCACAATCTACCTCGGTTTCAGGAAAAGTTTAAACGCTACGATAGACCTTTAGCGGAAATAGCCCGCCGACTTGCAAAAAAATACACTCATTTTATCTCGATAGATATCGGTGCTAATGTAGGAGATAGTGCCGCCATTCTCCGCTCTGAAACCGATTCTCCTCTTCTTTGCATTGAAGGTCACCCTTCTTTTCTACCGTTTTTAAAAAAAAATCTCCCTTTGATGGGAGCAGGGATCGCTCTAGAAGAGGCTTTTGTAGGTAGCGATAGAGAGGGCCTCCTCCCCGTTTTTTCCCCGGCCGTTGGGGGTACGGCTTCTTTGCGCCATTTCCCTTCCCTCCCCACCTATTCATTAAAAACTATTCTTGCCAAGCATCCTAGTTTTTACTCCTTCCAATTTCTTAAAATCGATACCGATGGCTTCGATTTTCCCATTCTCCTCCATTCCAAAGAGGAGATCGCTCGGGAACTTCCGGTCATTTTTTTTGAGTATGATATCCACTTTAACCCCGAAGGCGAGAGGGAAGGAATAGAGGTCATCGAATTTTTAAATAGCTTAGGATATAGCTTTCAAGTGTATGACAACTTTGGCCACCCTTTCATCACTCTCGAAGCAAATGTAAACAAAAAAATGGAAGAACTCAATAGGTACCTGAGATCCCATCGCCTCTATGGAACGGCCATTTACTATTATGACATTTGTGCCTTCCCAGCTAAAGACAATGACTTATTGAAATCCATTTGCTTCTTTTAGAATTCTTTAATAAAATGTTTCAAATCATTTAGAGGTATAAAGATATGGTTGCCATCAAAAATAAAGCTCAAGAAATAAAAAACCATTGGGAGCAGTTAGATCCTTCCCGTAAAAAAATTATTATTGGGGCTACTCTCGCAGTATCCATTTTTGCTGCCCTCTTTTTCGGTTTTCTCGTATCTAGTTTCTTCCTCTCTAAATTTATGCTGTTTGGAGCAGGGGGAATCTTAGGAGGAGGAGTAGTGACTGCCGGTTTTTGTCTCTTCCTCTATCTGAAACACCAAAGAGAGGCCCAAAAAATGATCATGGTGGATGAACCACAAGAGAACGAGAATAGAGAAGACGAAGAGGAACCTGCTGTTCAACAAATACATAAAGATGGTGCACCCCTCCCTCTTTTAGGCAGCATTCTTGCAAAATTAGTGAAGCTCCTGCCATCAAAAACTTAATCCGCTATGCCTTAAGGAAGTAAAGCCCTGCGGCGTTACGATGAGATGATCTTGAATGGGGATCCCGACAGATCTACTTGCAACAATGAGTTGCTGAGTGAGAGTGATGTCTTGAGGGGAAGGTAACGGATCTCCACTGGGGTGGTTGTGAACGAGGATTACACTTGCAGCCAAATGGACGATGGCAGGATAAAAAACCTCGCGCGGGTGAACAAGCGCTTGGGTCAACGTTCCTACTGAGATGGCTTCCCAACGCGTGGCATGCCCTCTGGCATCGCGTAGGATAATCCCAAAAATCTCTTTTTTTTCGCGCATCAACCGCTCCTTTACCCATTCATAAGCTTGTTCGGGAGTTTCTACCTTGCATTTCATTTCGAATTTCTCTTGATAGATACGAAGACCAAGAGAAAGAGCTGCTTTGATTTGCACTGCCTTGGCTTTCCCCAGTCCCTTGACTCGGCAAAGATCTTCAATGGGAGACTCTATCAGCTTATTAAGAGATCCAAAAGTGGCCAGAAGCTCTTCAGCTAAATGCAACACCGACTTGCCTCTTGTGCCGCTGCCCATGATGAGAGCAAGAAGTTCTACGGTCGATAGAACCGCTGCCCCTTGTTTAAAAAATCGCTCACGCGGACGCTCATGAGCAGGAAGAGATTTAAGTTTAGTCAAAACTCAAGAATCTTGTTAAAATTTTAATATTTTCATAACATAAGGCAAATTTTTTTTACACCAGGCGTCTTATGCTTCCCGTCAATATGGAGCCAGGAACTCACGGCATCATCAACATAAAAAATCCCCAAAAAATAGTCTTGGCGAACTATGACTTAACGGATATCGAAGATGCCACCTCTTTTTTCCATGCTTACGGAAAGTCGTGCGAATGGTCGGTGCTTACTTCTACATTTGTGGTCATGCGACCAAACAAACAATATTTTGCTAAAGATTTTTTTCTTCCCAATTGTTTCCACACTGCAAATAAAGTAGATGAATTCTCTGATAGACTACTCGCTTATATCGTTTCTTTCCTTCTCGATATCTTCACTATTCCTTGCCGTGCAGCCACTCTCCCTTTTAGAGCCGTCTATCTCTCTATGAACATTAACCATCTTGCAAACTTTATCGGTGAAGATAATGCTGAGTCAGAAGAAATCGTTATAATCGAACTCTACTATCAAACGGTGAGTATAGATAAGGAAAACGCTCGAAGAATTTATATCCATGCCACTATCCCTATTGCAATTAAACCAGTTCCCCAACGACTGGAGGCACCTAAATTTTCTTGTAAAAAAGAAAAAATGATATGGGAAGAAGAAGATGGAGAAACCGGTTGGAGAATTATTAATACTGAAAAAGAAAAGTCGGACAAATGGTCAGATGCGACCGAAGCCTATGATAGATTCTCAAAAAAATTAAACAACCACTCGGCAACTAAGAGACCGTCGTTGACCGTCTCTAATAACTCGTAGAGTCTAGCTTCACCTTTCCGCGAAAAATTCTATAAATATAAAACCCATAGGCAAAAACGAGGGGCAGGCCGATGGCAACGATGATGGCAAGTAGAATGAGAGTAGATTGCGATGAGGCAGAATTAAATACGGTCAGACTGTTGTTTTTCGGATCGATGGTGGAGCGAATGAGGTTGGGGAAAGTACCAAGAGCGAAGAGAACGAGGAGCAATGCAATATTGAAGCAAGAAGCAATGAAAGCCCACCCATAGCGCCCTTTAAACACCTCTCGAGGGATATCGGCAATCACTAACATATTGATAAAAGCAATGATGAAAAGATATGGCCTAGCGCGAATCCTTTCCGCCATGTGCGTCTGATAAATTAGAGTCACCATCGTCACAACGACGTAGGTGATGATGAAAAAAATGGTGGTCGGCCGTACCCACTGCTTGAGGTTTTCCTGTAAAACTCCTTCTGTTTTCATAACGAGATAGATAGAACCGTGCATCATAAAAAGGGAGAGGGTCAATATCCCGATGAGGAGGGGATAGGGCTTGAAGTATCGTAACAATCCCTCGCGCACATAGTCATGATTTGCGTCGAGGGGAAGTCCCATAATCAAATTCCCCAGTGCTACGCCCACTAAAATAGCGATGAGAATACTTGCAAAAGAGAAGAGGACATCCCATGTGCTTCGCCATCGCTTCGAAGTATGTTTGGAACGGAATTCAATAGCGACGGCTCGAAAGATCAAACCCACAATTAAAAAAGAGAGGGGAAGATAAAAGGCTGAAAATAAAGTGCCATAGACAATGGGGAAACCAGCAAAAAGGGCCCCCACGAGAATAACTAGCCAAACTTCATTTCCATCCCACACGGGGCCAATGGAATTGAGGAAAACGCGCCTCTCTTCATCGTCGCGTGCAAACAGATGGAGAGCTCCGACACCTAAGTCAAAGCCATCGAGCATCGCATAGCAGGTAACGGAGGCAATGATAATAATATACCAAAAAACTTCGAGTGAAATTAAAAACATCTCTATCCCGTCTCTTCCTGCAGTTTAAAAGGATCGCGGTATTGTGTATCTACGTCTTCTTTTTCTGGTGGACCGTGCTTTATTTTCTTGTCTAATAAATAGATAAACAAAATCAAAAGAAGGGCATAGATAGCAGCGTACATGATGATTGTTCCGAGTACCTCTTGAGGGGTGACGACAGTCGAGACGCCATCTTTTGTCAAAAGCACATCGTAGACGGCCCAGGGTTGCCTGCCTGCTTCGGCTGCATACCAACCCACTTGATTCGCAATTTCGGGAAATAAGACCGAAAAAACCAATATCCACAGCACCCACCTGGTCTCCATGACTCGCTTTCTCCAGAGTACGATCAGACCAGCAAATGCCGAAAAAACCATGAAGCCCCACATGATAATCATGAGATGGTACGACTGGAACACAAACGAGACGTTGGGCCACTTCCATTTGGGAAACTGATCGAGTCCAGTAACGGGTGTATGGAAATTGCGATAAACGAGAAAGGAGAGAAGGCCGGGAATTTTCAATCCACGGACCGTTTGTTCCTCTTTGTTGACCCACCCAAAAGCAAACATCGGAGTGGCAGGGGCCGTTTTAAATACCCCTTCGAAAGCTGCTAGTTTAATAGGTTGATCTCGTGCCACTTGTCTTCCGTTAAAATCGCCAGAAATCAACTGCAGGACCACGCATACACTAGCGACGATGAGGCTAATGACAAACGCGCGTTTTGCAAATTGGAGATGCCGTTTTTTAAGTAGGTAAAACGAACTTATGCTCAAAACCAAAAAAGCACCTGCAAGCCAACTTCCAATTAGTACGTGTGCAAGCCTGTTGAGAGAAGAGGGATTGAGTAACACCTGCCAAAAATTGTCGATAACGGCATGCCTATTTGCCCCCTCTCCTACAATTTTATGACCGGCGGGCGTCTGCATCCACGAGTTGGCGATCACGATCCAGATTCCACTGAAATGGGCTCCTACAGAGACCAAAATAGTGGCTAAAAAGTGGATGCCAGCAGAAACTCTCTCCCATCCAAAAAGGAGAATAGCCAAAAACCCCGATTCGAGAAAAAAAGCAAAAATTCCCTCGGCTCCTAGGATACTCCCAAACACATCGCCCACAAATTTTGAAAATTGTGCCCAGTTATTCCCAAAAGAAAAGACCATGACGAGACCCGTTGCAACACCCACAGCGAAAATAAGGGCGAAAATTTTCACGAAGAATTGAGTCATTTGTTCGTAGACAGGATTTTTGGTCCAGAGGTAACATCCTTCCATGATGATCAGAAGGACGCTAAGGCCGATGCTCAAGGGAGGAAAGAGATAATGGAAAGAGATATTAAGCGCGAATTGCCATCGGGAAAGAGTAACGATATCCATCGGCTTTCATCCACTGATTGAGACGTATAAAAATAAATAATAATTGCAATATTATAAACAAAAAACTCGATTAATGTGGATTTCTCTCATATCCTGATTCCTCTACTAGAGATCGTTGCGATTGCCGTCATCCTCAACTACCTCTTGAAGTTATTCTGGGGGACCAGGGCAATGGATGTGGTTTTTGGTTTTTTGGCCGTCCTCCTCCTGTTTTTGCTCGTGAGCTGGTTCCATTTCCCCGTCTTGGAAAAGATCATGGTGAATGTGGTCAATGTCGCGGTGATTGCCATCTTTATCATTTTTCAACCCGAAATCCGCCTCGCTTTTTCCAAATTGCGCCTTGTTGGCAAAAAATATCGAGAGATCAATGATTTCGATACTTTTTTAGACCACCTCTCTTCCTCGGTTTATCGCTTAGCCGATAAACAAATTGGTGCTCTCATCGTTCTCGAAAACCAAGACTCTCTCGAGGAGTATGCCAGTTCTGCTGTGCGCATGAATTCCGATTTTTCTTCAGAACTCCTCGAGTCGATTTTCATGACGACTACCCCTCTCCACGATGG